>NZ_JBBKBF010000056.1:0-27812 GCF_037892625.1 Phocaeicola sp. ICN-14070
AAAAATATTTTCTTGCGGACATTTTTATTTTATCGGCTGAAAAACAGCCTATAAAATTGTCATGGCGGAAAATAGAATGCTTACAATAGAAAGATGAGCATATATTGTTCACCCATCCATCAGATCATTGTATTTACAACAAGTAATCTTACTTAAAGCCTGTAAAATAAGAGATAAAAACAATTCGCTTAACGGAATTTTCATCCATCAACGTTTCATAAATTTGTTTATCTACCTTTGCCAATTTGTTTGGCAAGATAACTGGATACCAAAATAGAACAAGCGAAAATCAATGTTTCCATGTATAATATTACTACAATCATTTTACTGTCTGACATCTCGTCATGTGAAAGCGGCAGACTATTATCTGTAAAAAACATAGAATCTACGAAAGATGTACTTACCAAGACAAGAGTGATGCTTACCATGTGCGCAATCCATTGGTAAAATGCAAACAAAAGCCAATGGGTTTTCTCAGTTGACAGTTGCCATGCGATTATACCACCCAAAGAATTTAATCCTAAAGAAGTTATATATGCAATTGTATATCCTATCAGGTTTTCAAAGTTGCTGTCTCTTAACATTGGCCAACCTAATACCATCACAAACACAGGAAAAAAGGAACACAATGCTATAATCGTTTCAAACTTCAGATATCGTTTATCAGCCAGTTTCATGACTTAAATATTCTATTCTTTATTAATTGCCCTAAAAGTCAAAGTATTATATAACCGGAATAGTAGGTTTGTTTTCGTCTATCTGCTTTCCGTCCAGATCGAACAAACTATACAATCTTTTTACTTCAGATATTATCATTTCAGCCAATGAATCCCATGATTTAAGAGATGTGCTGTCATACCGTTTACAGTAATGAACGCTATTATTTCTTTTATCTATATAGAGTTTAGATCCATCCCATGAATATCCTCCAATGAAAAACATATCTGAAGTAGCATTGCGAGGTTTTTCCTCTAATGCATCTCTAAGATTAAAAGGTTGTCTAGTCGCATCCATCGAAGTGCGGATATAATTTTTTCTTTTCCCGAACAGACAGAGTTCATCCACAAGGACATTCATTCCGTTAGAAATATTCTGTAAGAAATAACGATATTCTGGAGGTATAGTTGTATCCAGCAATGTTTCAAGTTCTGCAGTTTCTTGTTCTGAAAGGCAAGGATATACAGAATTTAGCCATGCTTCCGATGCAATGTGAGACGCATTACCAATCAAAAAGGCTCCTGTGGTTTCTATTTTTCTTGTTCCGAGATGTCTATATCGCATCATTAACTTGTCGAATATAACTTTATCAATCATATGCTATACCATAACTTTATCTTTTCCTACAAAGGTAGTGAAAAGCCATGACTATCCACTCAATGCGGGTAGATTATTACTACTGTCACATCGAATTGCAATTTATACCCCTATTGAGTTTTCTTGTATTTAATCCCAACTCTGCCATAAACTCTCTTTCCACCATTTGAACCAACAGACATGTGAAACACTATGTATTTTTCCCAATAGTTCGCTTTCACGAAAAGCTGTTTTTCTTTTCACTGCAAAAAATCTTCATCTGCAGGGTTGCCAAAGAAATTGCTTACGTGAGGGAAAACACACCTCAGAACATAGACAGCATAAAGTCGTACCCCACCTCTTTGTCGGGTACGACTTTTTTTGCCATCAGCTATCTTGAAGATTATGAAAATTATTCAAGAGAGGAGTAGAAAGAGGCAACATCACCATCCTTCATTATAGAAGAAATCTGTTTATTTTTCTCTGCTATGGTTTTTAACTGTGTTTTTTCTTCTAAAGTCCAGTTCTTTATTTTTTTAAGTTTGGAAATTATAGAATGAGTTTGTTTAAAACTGTTGCTATTCTCCAAATCCATAATAAGTTTCTCTTTTTCTTTATCTTCCTGATTGTCTGGCTGCCCATTACGGCTTATCTGTTCTTGCTTATCTTGGTAATGAATAGACATCAATTTTTCATTTGATGCGGTTGTATCAATAATGGTTTTGACTAATATATCCAATTCTGATCCTTCTGTATAGTCTGCTGGAGTATAATATTTTATGCGCTTATCCTCCATCATTTTATAGACTTTTCGTTTATCTTTTGTTTCCGGATTATAAACTCCAATAGAATGACCTGAATAAGAATTAATGAGTTTCATACAAGGAATATCCGTATCACTATCACCTATATAAACCATATTTCTGAAAGGAATACGAATGTCCTCTGGCTTAAAATAGTCATTGACGCCTGAATCGTTCACATCTAAAGTCCCTTTTTCTATTCTAAAAAGGAATTGAGTCTTACTCGTATAATTAATAACTTGTGCTGGCCATTGAGCAACACCATCTTTATCATAATAGAAGGAACTGGCATAAATCTTTTCAAATTCATTAGCGACTTTTGTACCTTCTATCATTTCCTTAAGACCTGATGAAATGATATAATGCTCTACAATAACTCCTTTATCTACGCCATATTCTCTAATACGCTTAAACCATGTCTCAACACCAGGGAATAATTGTACTTTAGCCCCATAATCCATTAATGCCTTTTTAGTAAATAAGACTTTTCCATGCGCTTTCCGGATCATGGTAAACATGTAAGCCAAATTTTGATCCATGTCGTTCTCTTCAGCCAACCCATTTGACTCTTTCCAAAAAGATTCGACTTCATCCCCAACAGATTGAATATAGCCTTGCGCTTGCATGTCATCTGGTGATAATGTCTTATCAAAATCATAACATATCGCAACAACAGGTTTACTTTCTTTTGATTTTCTAATAAATTCCTTACTCATATTACATAATAAAAAAATGAGGCATAATTACAATCAATCATACCTCATTTATAATTTATCAGTTCAGTAATTCCTTACTTTACAATTTTAAATAACTTATTTGACTTCCTCAAATATAAAGTATATTGATAATCAGTTAGTTACTGTTATCAAGATACAAATGATATGCAAATGTAAGTATAAAACCATATAGAAAAAGTACAAATGGACATTACTTTGTATGATAACATCCTTTTCTACAGATTAAGGGTTAACACAATGTTATACTACTGATATTCAGCATATTGAAGCTGTTCTTCCTTGCATTCAACAAAGAGTGTTAAATTATATTAAATCCTACAGGGCAATTATGATTCGTGCAAAGATAATATTTTGCAGTCAAAGGAAGAAAGACTTCTTGAACCACTTCTATGGTTCTATACTTCTGTTTCTGACGTAAGCTGACCCGTACGGTTTTCGGGTTTTAGACGGACATATATACAGTTTACTTTAGGTTAGCATATATATAAGAGCTAACCAAGGTAAACTAAAGTGTTTTTGTCCTGTAGATACTGCACTTTGTGGACTCTTTTCTCCTTTGACTGCAAAAACCTCTTATAGCCTTATCTCCACCTATAACGTCACTTCACACTGCTGTACCATGCAGTCTGCCATGTACCACCCCATCGGGCTTTGATAAGAATTGTGTTGCAAAGGTACCTGTCATGGCGTTCATCCTGCAAGGTCGGTGCCTGTGGTTTGTCCGTGAAATCTCCACGCTCTGATTGTGGCAGAGGTAGTATTTGACGGCAAAACCTTGCATTGATGAGCCATAACACCTTTTGGGGCAACATAATTCTTTAATCAATCCCGATGGTAGTTGGTTCTACATAAGGGAAGAAAATAAAAATTTTATCTTATGGCTAACATTTGCGACACTCAGTACAAGGTGACAGGCTCACGCAAAGCCGTGGCAGACCTTTGGAACACACTCCAAGAGTTGGAGGTGAACAGTAATAATGTGTATCTGTATCTCTTGGCAGAACACTATGGCATTGACTACGAGAAGAAAGGCATCTCGGTGAGAGGACACATCTATTGGGCAGAGTATGAGGAGAACGTGGAAGACGATTATGCCCTCTTGTCCTTTGACACCGAAAGTGCTTGGTCTTCATGCGACTTGTTCTTTGAGGAGGTGAACAAGGCACTTGGCGATGAACTTTCAATCAGTTGGCGAGAGGTTGAGCCAGGTTGCGACATCTTCTATACGCACGATGAGAACGACTTCTTCCCCGAAGAGTGCTACGTCACTGCATACGGAGAACTCTTTGAGGATTGTGAGGGTGCTTACTCCACCTTTGGTGATGCTATCAAGTTGTGGTGTGAGAAGACTGGTGTCTCACAGGACGGAAGAAGCGAACAGAAGATGATTGACTTCATCAATGAATACGAGTATGAGGCAGAGGACACGAATTTCTGCATCAATCCAATCACATTCGGCTAACAAGGAGGAACGGATATGGCAACGATAGACATGGAGCAGTTGGACGGCGTTGTAGGGTGTTTCTGCACCTTGCTTTATCCCCGAAGAGGTCAGACAGAGGGAACGATTGTCGAGGACTTGGGTTGTGAGGTCATTGTCCAGCTCATCAACGGCAAGGAAGTGACGGAGTACAAGGATGATGTTGTCATCTGTGAATAATCAGGAGAGAGTCTGTTGGCTATGTGGCTTGCAGACTCTTTCTTCCTTTGACTGCAAAAACTCTTTTAGGACAATCCTCCAATGAGGTTATGGCTGTTGTAACTGAAATACCTTGGGAGCAAGTTGTGCGGTTTGCTCACTTGCTCCAGTCCTGTTATAGAAGCGATGCTTCGACACCTGTATAGCGATACGTCGCCAAAGTCCCTTCGCCGTTTTAAGCGTCTCTGTACCTTGTTATAGGAATGGTCATTTCGCCTTTTGGTTTTACTCGTCTGTCTTTTGCGACTCTTCCTTGTCGGACACAGAACTTGGTCTTAGCATGATGACAGTGCTATCGCCAATCCTCTGATGTCTGTCCTCTTTTGGCTTGATGCCTCTATTGCTAAGCTGACCCTTAGGCTTGTCGTTCATCGTGCATCAGTGTTCATGCTCCTCACTCTTCTGATGATACAGCTGTAAGGTCGGATTTCCCGCTTCGTTTCTCCAGGCATACAGCCATAGCAGTGCCCCTGTCTGTTGCATACGGATTGCCTCCTTGCTTACAACCTTTATTCCATTGTTTGGCCCCATCTTTTTATGAATTGAGTTATTTGAAAGCCACTTATTTTTACCATGCAAAGGTAGCGTGATGCTGCGAAGGACTTCCTCCTTCTTGTGTGGCCGCTATCGCTGTGACCAATAAAATAGTGCGTAATCTTCCTTTTTCTTCCTCTCTGTCGTTCATCGCCAACAAGAAAAAGAGTATTGCGAACGATTTTCATGGTGCTTCCCACATGGTGCCACATCCCTGCTTTTGAATGCATGTAAAAATTAAGTTTCACTTTTAAATTCAATTCAAAATGAAAAAGATCGAGAACAACTTCACAGTTTCAGGTTTCGTAGGTAAGGATGCAGAAATCCGTCAGTTCGCAAACGCCAGCGTAGCACGCTTCTCATTGGCAGTAGGCCGTCAGGAGAAGAACGGCGAGGAAACCAACCGCGTATCGGCTTTCATGAATATGGAGGCATGGCGCAAGAACGAGCACACCGAATCATTCGACAAGCTCACCAAGGGCACGTTGCTCACCGTCGAGGGTTTCTTCAAGCCAGAGGAGTGGACAGACAAGGATGGCGTGAAGCACTCCAGAATCATCATGGTTGCAACCAAGTTCTACGAGTGTCCCGACAAGGAGGAGACTCCTGCGGAAGAGCCGGCCAAGCCAGCAACCAAGAAAGGCAAGAAATAGCCTTTCCTCTCCATAACAAGGCGACCTTCGGGTCGCTTTTGTTTTGCTCAGGGACATCAATCTGCTGTTATAGCGTGTGATAATCTTCTCTAATAACAACCATGTGCATTTATTAACCATAACGGCAACGCCGTCTTCCTTTATTCTAACCACTTCGTCCCTCACCATTTGCGAAACGTCACCAAGATGGTTGGCATACAGATATTCCCGGCTGATGGCGACAAAGTCGCTATTAGCCAAGAAAGACAGTATGCCAAGGTCTGAACGCGAGAGGACTGCCATCTATGCCACAAGATGCCGAAGCCGAGGCTTCTGATAATTGTGTCCTTTACTGGCTATCCACTCGCCTTGATATTCAGACCGTCAATCTTGCGACAGCTTCACTACCCACCCACACCTGCTTTACTATTCTTCTTCTCTTTGACTGCAAAATATTTTCTGTTATAAGCGGTGGTTTCGTCCAAGTGCGTTGTATCGCTTCGCCCCACACCTTCAGAACGGCATTACTGTACGGACACCGCACGAATCCCATGTGACAGGCAGCCAACAATGTCACTATCAGAAACTGACACTTCTGATAACTGCCTTTATTGCTGTCTGGCTGTCCCATTATCGGGCTTCGGCAATGTCCGTGTAATGCCATTCTGCCCACCCATACCACCTTTACCACTAATCAACTGTTTTACAATTTCTCTTCTGCTATACAAGAGGCAGTTCTTGTCCACTCAGGCATATTGAATGTGGCAGACATGTCTGCTACGTCCAATCTGCCTCAGTGTCCTGCGGCAAGGACAAGGCACATTTGTCATGCTGACAGGAGTGCCCGATTTGTCCGTTGCGCAACTGTCTCTTCTTGCCTGATATACGTTACTATCTACTTCTAAATTATACTGCTTTGCCCCACGCCTTTGCGAAGCGTTACATGGTCTGTCGTCATACAGACATCCTTGGCTGATGGCAACACGTTGCTATTAGCCAAAGCTGACAGTATGCCGAAGTACCGACGCGAGAGAATTGTCTGTCCGTGCTACAAGCTATCAAGGCTGAAGCTTTGATGACTTGCATCCCGGTCAGCCAACACACTCGCTTTATGTCGGTACAGCAGACCTGCAAACACTTCACTGCCCACCCTTACTGTTTCAATCTTTCTTCTTACCTCTTTATATATAACACATCATTCCTCTTGCAGCCAATATCAATAATCTTCTTCCAATCAGCGCAGTGGTAGGCATATTTCCTGCAAAGTTAGCCGCGTCTGAGACAATCGTCAAATTCTGCTTGAGGTCTTGTGACTGTGAACAATCTTCCTTTTCCTCGGAAAAGAGTATTCTTCACACATAATTTGTCTTTATGTCTTTTCTTGCGGCTTGTGGGAGCAGAAAATATCCCTCCACAGGCTGAAAGGTCTCGAAAGGAGGGAAGAGAAAGAAACGGTTAAGCGAACGCAGAGGGAATTTATTCACTATGCTGAGCGTAAGTTTCTTCAACGTAGTTAAACAAGTCCAGCGACATGGGCGACAAACTTATTTGTATCACTAAAAATAGAAAGGCAATGAAGATTATCATCCTGCATGATGCTGACGCACGCATCGAGTATCTTGACGTAGCCGACCACCTTCTCGGCTCAGACATCGAGGAGTTCCTCACCAGACAGGGCTTCTCAGTGAACAACATCACATGGCTTGTCACATCGGCAGACCATATCCCAGTGGTTTACCACAAGTATGACATCGACTGCAAGACCGGCGAGGCAACCCACACCAAACGAGAGGCAGAACTGCAAGACCTCACTATCCACGGACAACTCCAGGCATTGCAGCACCGGGAGCAGGACGAGCTGAAAGCGGCTCTTCGCAAGTACGGCACGGAGGTGGACGGAGGCTTTGAGGTGCATTTCGAGGGAGAGCAGCCCATCGTGGCAGGTTATCTCTTTGACGAGCCTCGTGACATCGTCATAGACGCAGCACGTTTGGATGCCGACGGAAACTTGTCGCTTCTTGGAGAGGACAAGGAAGTGAGGGATGGACAATACGACATAGAGCCAAGCGACATATTTGGCGGTCAGTTGGACTATGTCACGTCGAGTATAGGTGCATGGATGAAGTAGGAGCATGTATGACCCAGTGCATCGTATATGACGAGACGACCAAGGAGAGCGAGACCTTTTGCTCATTGACCGCAGCCAAGAAGTGGATGCGAGAGCGCATCAAACAGAAGCATGAGGTAAGCGGACAGAAGTACAGAGTCTATTCCGACGGAGAGTTTGTTAATTGCGGCTCTATCAGTCTCACAGGCAGCAACAAGTCTTTTGTCGCCAATACAAGGCAGACGAAGAAAGGATATTAATAACAAGGTAACGGCAAGCCTAACCAACTTGCCACACATATATTGATATGGAAAAGCAAATATTGAGTTTTAATGACTTGCCATCAGCATTGTCATTAGTAATAAACAAGCTGGAGATTTTAGAAGAAAAGTTTTCCACACTAATGACTCAAATTCAGCCCGATAAGGGATTGGAATGGCTTAGTGTTTCCGAATTGAGTGAGTATCTCCCTACCCATCCAGTTGAACACACAATCTATTGTTGGACAAGCAATAAACAAATACCATTCCATAAGAAGGGGAAACGTATCATGTTCCTCAAATCTGAAATTGATGAGTGGATGCAAGATAACAAGAGTAGGTCACGAGCAGAAATTATGAATGAAGCAATAGCTTATGTTCAATCAACAAGAAAAGTCATTTAAATAACAAGGTAACGGCAAGTCTAACCAACTTGCCACTATAACATTTTCACATTATGATTTACACTCACACTATCGGACGCATCGGAGCAAAGGATTGCCGCGTCATCACAGGTACACACGGAACATTCATGGCTGTTGACATCGCAGTGGACGACTACAGTAAGGGCAAGCAAATCACCACTTGGGTAAGGGTGAAGAGCAGCAAGGAGAACCATATCCGTTTGGCTGAATACCTCACCAAGGGTCGTATGGTGCTTGTGGAAGGCACACTGACTTCTTCCATTTGGACAGACCGCAACGGAGAGAACCACATACAGCATAGCATCATAGCTGACTCCATCGCCTTTGTCAATGCAGGGAAGAAGGATGCAACCGACACACCTGCAACAAAGGCACGCAAGGCAGCCAAGGCAGAGGGCGAGGCTCCCGTACCGCCAGCCGATGCACCGCAGGACAAGAGCGAAGACCTTCCCTTCTGAGGGTAGTATCAACTGAGAGTAGTACGTACTAATCGTAGTAAATCCGCTTTTACTATGGTTAGTATGTACTATCAGTAGTAGAATAGTAAAGTAGTATTCACTAATAGTAGTATCATGTTATGACACAGATAATTGCAGTATTAAATCACAAGGGTGGTGTAGGGAAAAGTACGACCGCAGTAAGCCTTGCGGCAGCTCTGCAACTGAGTAAGAAGAACGTCTTGGCTATTGACATGGATGGACAAGCCAACCTCACGGAAGCCTTGGGATTGTCCATCGAGGAAGAACAGACAGTCTATGGCGCAATGTGTGGACAGTACACCTTGCCGTTGGTCAAGTTGCACAACGGCATCACCGTCTCACCCTCATGCCTTGACCTGTCTGCGGCTGAGTTAGAGCTTATCAGCGAGCCGGGACGGGAGCTTATCTTGAAGGGACTTATCACCAAAGCCATCGCCAAAGAGCATTTCGACTACATCATCATCGACTGTCCACCGTCATTGGGCTTGCTGACCTTGAATGCCCTCACCGCAGCCGACTACATCATCATCCCTGTTCAAGCGCAATACCTTGCCATGAGAGGTATGGCAAAGTTGATGGACATCATCCGCATCGTTCAGGAGCGGCTCAACTCCAACCTTAAAGTGGGCGGCATCGTCATCACCCAGTTCGATCGCCGCAAGACGTTGAACCGAAGCGTGAGGGAAATCGTCAATGACAGTTTTCACGAGAAGGTTTTCAAGACCGTCATCCGTGATAATGTGGCTTTGGCAGAAGCACCCATCAACGGCAAGACTATCTTTGAGTATAATCCCAAATCCAATGGTGCCAGTGATTATATGTCTTTGGCAAAAGAAGTGTTAAACTTAAAATAGCATAGCCATGAGCAAGAGCAGTATGTTGAAAGAGGGAATGAAAGGCGGTCTCAACGGACTCCTTTCTTCCACAAAGAAGCCGAGTAAGGAGCAGATAGTCACAGAAACTACACCAGCACCACCTGTGTCTGTTTCTGAGACTACCGAAGTGCCGGTGCATTGCAATTTCCTTATCAACAAGAGCATCCACACGAGGATGAAGTACCTCGCCATCAAGAAAGGGATGTCCTTGCGTGATATTGTCAATGAGGCAATGACAGAATACCTAAAGCGGCATGACACATGAGTGCCGCGCGGTATCATCGCCGAACAGACGATGATACCGCTATCTCTTCTATAAACAGACTTTACTATCCGTAGTATGGTAGTAAAAACTATTCGACTATTATACTATTCGTAGTCGATACTACTTTTAGAAAATACTATCCAACTCATTTTTAGGGCAATAGTTTTCTCTGCTTGTAGGACTGTCTCCATGCTGATAAAAGGCAATGTCGTTCCCTATTACAAGATTTTCTCTTTTTCCCTCATATCAACTATCGTCCTTCCCCATATACAGCTTCGCCCCACGCCATCCCGCCCGTTTCCTCTTTTACATAACAGATTTCTTTTCGCCTGCCTTGCCGCTGCGGATATTGTTTTGCAAAGGTAATGCTGGCGATTGTTCAAACACCAAATCGTCCATTGCATTTGACCGAAAAATCTTCCTCTGCGTGCAGAGCGTATTTTTCGCTCCCGATTTGGCTTTTTGATCGCCATCACTCTTGGAAAGCAAAAAATATCCCTTGGGCAGGCAGGAAAAGCCTCCGAAATAAGGGAAGAAAAAACATAAGAGCAATGGCACACAAGAATGACTATCAAATCCAAAAGCAGTTAGACAAGCCTCAGACTTGGTTCTGCAAATACTATCCCGCACGCATCCGCAATGTGGGTGAGAAGGAGATTGCCGACAGACAATTAGTGTTTGACTTCAAGGACGGAAGAGCCTACGAGGAAGTGGCGCAGCGCACCGCAGAGAATATGCTGACACTCTACGGCAAGGGTTGCGTGAACATCGTCTTCGCCCCCGTTCCAGCATCCACAAGCGAGAGCAACGAACTCCGCTACAAGGCTTTCTGCCACAGGGTGTGTGAATTGACAGGAGCGGAAAACGGCTACGAGCACGTGAGGGTATGCGGAGAGCGTAAGACCATCCACGATAACCGCAAGAACGAGGATGAAGTCCGCAAGGCGAATGTCGTTGAGTTTGATGAGCCGTTCTTCGACAACAAAATGGTGTTGGTCTTTGACGATGTGATAACCAAGGGTCTCAGCTATGCCAAGTATGCCAACCAACTCGAAAGGCTCGGGGCATGTGTTATTGGCGGTATGTTCCTCGCACGCACACATTATAAAGTAAGGTAAAGTATGACAAAGTACGACAAGGCAGTGTCCGTATGCTTCAGCGGACACCGCAGCGTACCTTTCGCCAAGCGGAGGGAGTTGAAGCAATGTCTCAAATCGGAGATAGCCAAGGCGTATGCCGACGGCTACCGGTATTTCTATTGTGGCATGGCAATGGGATTTGACCTGCTGGCGGCAGAAGCCGCCCTTTCGTTGCAATGCGAGTTGAAGGACTTGCAGGTGATAGCCGTTGTGCCGTTCCGTGGTCAGTCTGACCGGTGGAGCAAGGAAGAGCAAGCCAAGTATGATGCCATCCTGCGCATCGTGGATGACGTGGTCGTATTGAGCGAGCAATACTACAATGGCTGCCTTCTGAGGCGCAACGACTATATGGTCAACCGCAGTTCACGTCTCATAGCCTACTTCGATGGCAATCCCAAGGGCGGCACGTTCTACACCGTCAGAGAAGCCAAGAGGCAGGGATTGGACATAGTGAATCTTCATAATAGTGTATAACCCATAAAACAGAAAATGCTTATGGACGATATTGTTGCAATCATCGTTTGCTACTTCGTGTTCGGAGCTTTGGGCAATGTGCTCAGAGCTTTGTTCGGCGGAGAGAGACGAAACGACTTCCGCCGTGACCGCTAAGCGTCTTTAAACCAAGATACGCTGACAGCCATACGTCTGCACCTTACCCCAAAAAGATGCAGCGGATAATTGTGTCCGTAGGCAAGGATATTCAGATTCCTCACCTTAACATTTTGATAAAAATAAAGATACTGCTGCCTATATTTCAAGACAGCAGTATAAACCTTACTCTGCAGGTGCCCATTCGCAACGCACAGGAGAGACGATTGCACCCTCTGCTTTCAGCTGCTTCATGGCTGCATCTACCTCTTTGCGGTCGAGACCGCTGAGTTCTGCGATTTTACCTGCGTTGAGAGGCTGACCAGCCTCTTTCATTGTTGCCAATACTTTTTCTTTTGCGTCCATTGTTTTGATGATTTGATGTTTTGTTTATAATCTTGTTATTAACTCTTGTATTTTGTCTTCCCTTATAATCTTCGGTTGTGCCTTACCTGCCAGAACGAGAATTTTCTTCCCGTTTCTGTAGATGTGCAGCTGTCTGCTTCGTACCACTGCTGTCAAGGTCTCATCATCCTGCATGGCTTGCCATATAGGATAATACACACCTTCTGGTTCAAACAACTTCTTCTGAAGGTGTGAGCACATGTTGGTTGTATCTATTGTCATATCGTTACGTCATATCATTAACATGATTCTGCCAGCTTCTTTTGTGAACATTTCAGGGAAACGGCAGATTGTTGCATACACCTGCTTGCTTGTCACAGGCTGACCGTCCTTTCTCAGGTGCAGCCTATGACGATTGATGGCATCGGCAATCTGGTCGGTTGTCATGCCGCCATTTCGCTTTACCATCACATATACTATGGCTTCTTCTATCTTCATCCTTTATTCATCTGTTTTTCAATCCATGCCATCAATACGGCAACAGCATATTCCTGTTCTTCCTTGGTCAGTGCCCTGCCTGCTGAGATGTGATGCCACTTGAAGAAGCATCCCCGGCAACAACAGCCAGTGGCATGTTGAGCCAGGAAAACAGGATGCCCACGCATGGGAGTCTGCTTGCCGTCGTTCGGTATGACAGCCGGAGCAAGTCTTTTTGCCACAAAGTCCTCTGCGTGTTTTCGTATCGTCGGCAATCCCTTTTCCATTACATACTCCCTGTCTTGCTTGGACAGATGGAACCGGCTGCGAAAATCAGACTTTGCCAATCTCTCAAAGAGATTCGTCAGGTCATACTCTTTCTTATCACCAGGAACGCTTTCTTGCGGCTCTTCCTCTTGGAACAACGATGGATATATGTATTTCTGTGACATCATTATCTGTTGCTTCTGATTTCTAATGTTATATCCATATATGACCGCTTGCCGTCTATATAGTCTGCATAG
This sequence comes from Phocaeicola sp. ICN-14070, assembly GCF_037892625.1. Lineage (NCBI taxonomy): Bacteria > Pseudomonadati > Bacteroidota > Bacteroidia > Bacteroidales > Bacteroidaceae > Phocaeicola > Phocaeicola sp. ICN-14070. The sequence goes on from NZ_JBBKBF010000056.1 coordinate 13,183, forward strand.
AGTATTTCTTCGCTTCTGCCTTTCAGAATATGGCACTTACCGCACAGCTCACAGTTGTGCAGACATCTCCATTCATTCAGAACGTAATCCAAACGTTCCTCTCGTGTAGATGATTCAATAGAGGGTGTGCTCATAATCAGTGTCTCCCACAGCGTGGTCAATCAGTGCCTGAAACTCTTCTTCCGTATAGTCTTCTTCCCAACCATACGTTACGTCCTTTATGCCCAAAGTAAACCCTAATGCCTCAGAATAGGATATGCCAATTTCAGCTGCAAGGTCTCTTGCCGCTTGAAAAATCTGCTCTTCTTTGCTTAAGGGCAGTTGTTTCGCTTTCTTATGTTTTTTCTTTGGTTTCCCCATTTGAGTATATTCGTTTAATAATCAGCGTTGATGGGCATCTTGAAATTCCTGTATTTCTTTCGGAGTTCCTCATTTTGCGCCTTCATTTCCTCATACATATCATTCAGTGCGTCAGGAAATCCCCATCCACAAGGGCTTGCCCAACGAAGGCATTGCTTGATTCGGGAATCATACTTGTCCCAAAGGTCATAAAGCACGATGTGGCGCAATGTCTTGTCGAAATTACTCTCAACAGAATCATAGAATTGCTCCCACATGTCTCCATAGTCATAAGTGAACTGACAGGCATTCTCCATATAGAACACCATCAATTCTGCGACTGAATCTTCCGAAGGCTTCAGTTTCTTGAAGTCGGACAATGCCTTGCGGCACACTGAGAAGCGTGTCTTTGGCTCTCTGTTTCTGCTCGGATAGAACTCTTCCCGTATGATGTGCTTATACTCTTCCAGCTTCTGGCCCTCATTCGGCTCTGCATAGAAGTCAAGATATTCCTTTGCCTCTTTCCGTGCAGAATAAAGTTCCAATACCATTTTTATTATTTCACTCTTGTCCATGGACATGAGGACAGACTTTAATTTAGATTTTGACATTTCTGCTCTTTTATCTTAAAAACGGGTCAATCGTTGCCAGCAACTCTGATTTCTGCATCACACCGCTCGTCCTCCACAACACTTCGCCGCGTCTGAACAGCATCAATGTGGGCACAGACTGTATGCCATACTGACTTGCAGTCACCCCATACTTGTCCACATCTACCTTGATGATGCGGATTCTGTCACCCAACACTTCCTTCACCTGCTCAAGGATGGGGTGCATCATCTTGCATGGCTGGCACCAGGTGGCGAAGAAATCGACCAAGACAAGTTGGTCACTTGATATAACGTCTTTGAATGTTTCCATTACGATTTTCTGTAAAATTATGCTATTTTCTTTCCTGTTATCTTACAATACTGCCCTGCAAATGTTAAAATCGAGAAGAATTCAATGAAAAACCTTCGTTATTTCAAAGAATATTCGTACCTTTGCAGCACTCATCTATAGATAGAAGGAGTTTCGAGACCCGGTTGCCTTTGATGCAATTCGGGTCTTGCGTTTTATAGTGGTGTCTGCAATCTCTTTTTCATCTTCTTTTCCAAAGCCTTTAGTCCATACTCTTTGTTAAGATGGTATGCTGTCAACAGATAGAATCCGTTGCTACGTTGTTGTTCCAAGACAATAACATACTTTTCCACTTTATCATAGATGTATGTTTTCTTGACCTTACGCTTTTTGCCGTCCCTCTCTTCTATGGTAAATACATCCAGATTGTCTGGTGTCAATTCTCTCACATGGTGATTTATCCAATGAAGCCTTTGTGAACGAGCCATCTCGAATACTCGCTTTGGATAAGTCGTACCGTCTTCGTTCTCAACCATGATTTCTTCACAGGTAAGATGCTTGAACAATCTTGCCATGTCAATCTCGCCATCTGTCTTTATAGGATAGATGCGCCACCCTCTGAATGAGAATTGACAGTTATCTTCTATATCACGCTTGAATATTGCATGAAGATCATGCTCTCTTTCTCGTTCACTGAGATATGCCAGTTCCAGCAGCTCAGGGTATTTCTTGATAATATTCAAACTGCTCATTGGCTATTTCAGTGCGATAAAAAACAAATTAAACTTCTTTCTAAATTTGGGAGTTGTGGTGTTGAGACTGATATTACTGTGTTTTTTTATCTTTTCAATCAGCTTCATTTTGGCTCTCACCCTTCCTTCAACTTCTCCCTTTTCATATCTAAGGTTGTAGTTGATGGCTCCCATTAGAACATCTGCCAATTGGATGAAGACACTTTCGTGTGAACGTATAAACTGAAACCTGCCAATGGAAGAGTTGTATTCCATTATTTTTCTGAGCCTCTCCAGCTTATCGCTACTGCATGTGTCCTTGATATCCATATATATGTTATATGTATAATCCATGTCCATCTTGTGATGCAGCAATTGGTAGTACATGCGAAAGTAGAAATCATTAAACGTATAGTCTTCTCGTTTCTCGTCAATCTGACTCTTGTCAACAACCACAGCCCTAAATTCCATGTCATTCATAAAGAACCAGTCTATAAGCTCTGCATAGACTTTATACGTGGCCTCGTGGACATTTGTCCATTTCAGCTCATCACTATAGCCGTGCTTCTTCTTAATATCTTTTATGGCATCTTTTGCCATGCGGATTTGTGTGTATGCTATACTTGTACATCCCAAAAGCATGTAGGGATGACCGTCATGCACCATGTGGGTGCTTTCATCACAGTAGATGTTGAATGTCTTATTCATTGTATCTGTTTTTTGTTTATTCTTTATTCCTTTTCTTCAGCGGTCCACTATGAGGTCCACGGTTCAGCGTCACACCATGCTTGTTGAGTATGCGGAACACGGAACTTCGGCTTGTGAAGCCGCTGATGGCAAAGATGTCATCTATGCTGTGCCCCTCGTTGTACATGTTCACGATATTCTTCTCACGCTCCAGTTTCGACAGTGCCCTTTCCGACTTCTTGGGCGGCCGGATATTCTGTTGCAGATGGATGATGTGTGCCGATGCCTTGCGCAGCACGGCACACTCCTCAGAGAGTGACCCGAACATACGGATGACCTGTGAGGGCTTGGTGTCGGGGAAAAGTTCGTCAAACGTATCGATGCGGTCTTGGATGGAGATGATGCGAACCACCTTCACACGGCAGTATTCTATGAATGTAGCCAGTTCACGGGTGCCACGCAGTGCGTTACTGAACCTCGACACCACCAGCTCGTCGCCGCGCTCCAGACTCGATATGAGCTGCTTCCACATCGGGCGCAGCCTCTCGTGTTCGGACAGTTCCTCTATCACCTGAACACAGCCGTATTGCTGCATCCAAGCCTTGTCTTCTGCATACTCTTCGCCATTGGTGGCGATAAAGATGTAACCTACTTTTGCCATACTGTTGTACGCTATTAAATGAAATCAAGTGCAAAGGTACACTATTTTTCCGAGAAACAATCATACTTGAACGAAAAATCATACTTAAACACGATAATTTGCCATTTTCTTTTCACTTGATTTCATTGAAAATCATACTCGCAAGTATGATACACAAATAAGATTAAACTTACTGTCATTCTTGCAAATATATCGCTGAAACGCATTAACTTTGCACCGTCAATTTCAAAATCAGACTCAAAATAATGACAACAATGAAATATGAAACCCAACTTTTCGGAGGACAAACCAACCTCCATTGCATGAAGCAAATATTGCATAATGCAAAATCAAACTCGCATGGCTGTATCAGACTTGCCATTTGTATTGCCACTGCGTTTGCCGTAGTCATGCTGACAGCATGTTCAGACGGAAACGGCACGAAGTCGTTCCATTCGAGCGATGAAGCCATCAGAGAGTATCATGGCTTTCTGACCACTCTTCGACAGAACGGCAAGGTCTCAATTCAGACATTAGTTAAGATTGTCAACGAATGGCGCGTGTTGGACGATTCCGTGACATCGTGCATCTCACGTGACACTGTCAGGAAAGCCCACTCATACCCGTTCACGGTATATCATGAGTTGAACGACTCCATCCACATCGAGCTGTGCCGTATGGCGATGTCTAAGCAACGCACCTTTCACGACCTGCTCTATCTCAGAGAACAGACCTCTTCCCATGTTGGTGATGAGGAACTACAGCAAGCCGTGAAGGAAGCACAGCCATTCTTCGCTTCCTTGGATAGCCTGCCTATATATAATAAAGGTGGTAAACAGGCGGTACTGAAGCGTTACCTGCTGTTCCTGCAAAAATCCGCCAAGCAAGGCATTCACGGCAAGGAAGACCTGCTCGCTTTCATCAAGGAAGAGCATTTGTATTTCAAATCCTTCCTGCAATACCTGCCGGATTTTGCTGACGATGACATCGGTGACATCAGACGAAACACCGAACACTGCTGTCGGGAGATACTCCGTGCCGCCGACCGCAAGGATTTGTCCCACAAGGATGCAATGATATACCTCTCCATGCGCACCAACCACCGTCTGCTGCGCAACGCACAAGCGGCTATCGAGGATCTGAATAGTGGCAGGGTAAAGGACGAGCACACCATGCACGCCTACCTCCTGATGATGATGCAGCCGTTCATGACGATGGATGACCTTTCCGTGAGCGTGCTCTCCGACAAGGACAAGGCAGACCTCTACAAAATAGCCGATGCGCTCCCCAAGGAGATGGACGGTCTGGCCAAGAAACTGCACCTCGACAAGCAACGCCTGTCGGATATGCCCATGCTCATGATGAAGATTTATGTCACAAGATTATAAACACCCCAAACAGAGAATACGATTATGTTAGAACAGTTTTGCGATGATTTCCTTGCCGTCGTGCCTTTGCAGTTGCCAGAACTGCTGGACAAGCGCAAGATGGAGAAGCCTGTCAAGTATGACGATTACGTGCTTCTTACTTTCCAGTTGAACACCCCTTTCACGATAGAGGAGGTGATGGATATGCTCGAAGACGAGATGGAAATGATAATCCTCTATCACCACATTCCAAGCCGTCATACGGAGTTCGGACACAGCTGCTGTGCCTATTCCAACCCTTCTTTCGGACGGATGTTCAAGGTCAACGGCTCCACAGATGAGCGTGGCATGGTCAGCCAGATAAAAGTGACCATCTATGACTCGCTGGAGCACATGTCGGCAGATGTATGCCTCGACCTCAGTCTGCATTGCAAGAACGGGTTCTTCAAATACATGAAGCCCAAGGAGGAAGTCCTGCTCGACTTCATTTGAAAGTTACATTTGCCAGATGACAGTCCTGTTCTACCGCAACAACGCTCCATTCTGTTGTCCACAACAAAGGCCAAAGTCATGCCACAAGCTCCCGACCATCTGATGAAGGAAACGCTTTACATGAAGATTATCCATCTTCTCGACCGTCACCGCACATGGCTGGAGATTGAGAGCATCGCCACTGTCCGCAACCACACGATAGTCAGGAACGGCAGAATGACCGACATCCTCAGCCGTGTGCTTGTGGTCAAGGCCATCCACCATCATTTCCCCTACACGAGAGGGCAAGTGTGGCAGATAGCCGAGTACGACTTGGAACAGGCTATCAAGAGCCTTCGGACAACCGACGGAGCTTTCCGTCAGAGAATAATCAAGGGAGAACTGACACTGGAGGATGTGGAGCGTATCATATCCACTGCCACACACGGTGTCGTCCAGCCCGACCTGAGTCCACTTCCATTATTCACATGCTATACATATTATGACAAGTAAGATACTGTTTCTCATCCTGATGTCAGCGTTCTTCTTTGTGACGATGATTCTGCACAGAAGCCGCAGACAGTTTATGACACGGTTCTATCTGCGCATGACCGCGCTTGTGACAGCAAGGAAGCTCTACCGGTTGATGCTGCTCATCCTGCTGTACGTGTTCCACTTCCTCTACCTCTGTGTACACTATAACGACATAGGCGTAGTGGCTTCCACCATAGCGTTTGCCATATTCTTTGTCTTTATGGATGTGGAGAGGTGGCTACAGCGTCTGCACGAGGAGCGGACACCCTTCTGCATCGCCGCGTTGGCGGCAGTGGTGTTTGTCTTCACTCCTCATCTGTTCACGCTTGCTGTCACCATCTCCTTTGTCCTTCTGGCATCACTGTTCTATCCCTCGCGCATAGTCATATCGCTGTGGAAGAACAAGGCTGACCGCAAGATGCTCCTCGAAGACACAGAAATGCTCATCATATACTACTATTAAGTATCACCTGTATCATGCCGTTCCTTTTGTATAATGGAGCTGGCGACAAACAACAGTATTCACCAAACAGATTATTGAAATGAAGAAACAGAAACATAGAACGAGTTCCGGCAAGATGTCTGAACGGATGTCCCTGTTGGAGTTCTTGAAAGAGAGGTCCGGGATAAGGCTGTCGAAGCTCGAAGCCTACCTTGACCTTGTAGACAAGGCTTCTGTACAGTACATCCCCAAGGATCTGTGCAAGCAGGAGTTCAGCCTGTCCAACGGGCAGTTTGTAATCACCATTACCGAACTGGCAGGATGCTGGCATTGGCACCGCGCCACTGTCCGCACCTTCATCGAGCAGTTGGAGAAGATGAACCAGATTTCCGTCACCCGTCTCACGAAGAGCCAAATCATCACCATCCCGATGTTGGCTGAGACACCTGCCGTTTCTCCGATTGACGCAGCCTTGGATGTGTTCCGCCAGAAGATGTGTACCGCATTGGACGAATGGCGAAGCGGCAAGATGTCCGCATCGGCTTGCGCCTCGGAATGTGAACAACTCTACGAAGATGCAACAGAGGAAGTAGCCATTATCTTGCAGAAAGCCGACAATGGCAATTCAATTGGCAAGGTGCCATGCGGAAGAAACATTCCCGAATCTGTAGGACACGCCTTTTGTATGACTGCACTCACAGCTGTCTGCGAAGCCACCTTCCATCAGGTGCTTTCGCAGGAAACAGATAACGCCCTCGTTACCTCCCTTCTTCCCTTCTTTTACAAAGACCTGGGAGGAGACTGGCTCTCATTCATCGAGGCGGCAAAGGCAATATCAGAATTGGCATTGGATGGCAGCTCACCAGCCTTGCATCAGGAAAGCGCAGCCATCAAGTCACAGTTTCAGTCACTCTGCCGACCGTTCCTTGCCATTGTAGCCAACCAAGAGGGCTCCTGTCCATCAAAAGGCTGTATTAACCTCTAATAATCACCGTACAACGCTTCTTCTTTTCTACTGGCACAGTGTTTACACGTCTGCCATTGCTGTAAAATAATCGGGCTTGCCCGTTGGTCGGAAATGAGGGAATTTGGGTAGCCTAATACCCCTCTTGGTCTCCGACCATCGGGAGGCTGTCCTTACAAGCAGCAAGCTGGAGACAGGAGAGTTGTACACACATAAAAGGAAATAGGTTATGGCAACACCAAAACAGGTTATGGATTTCCGACCATCTAAGGGAATCACCACAGCACAGAGCAACGAGCACCAACGCCGTTGGACGGAAAAGGGTTGGGGATCCGCTGAATCAACAGGCAACTACGACCGCAGCCGTGAGCGGCTCAACTTCGAGGTTCGGGGCGGCAAGGTTTGTCCTATAGACAAGAGCCGAAGCATCCCGGAGCGCATGGCAGACATCCTGCGGAGCCGTGGAATCAAAGACCCCAACGAGGGACTGGCAGAGCCACGCTTCCGCACAGTGGTCAATTTCATCTTCGGAGGCTCACGAGAACGTATGACAGAATTGGCATTCGGTGACCAGAAGGTGAATCTCACTCACGGAGCGGACAATTCGCATCTAACCCGATGCAAGGACATTGAGGAATGGGCAAAGGATGTTTACCGCTTTGTTGCGGACAAATACGGTGAGGAGAACATCGTCGCTTTCATCTTACACTTGGACGAAACCAATCCGCACGTTCACTGCACCCTCTTGCCAATCAAGGACGGCAAGTTTGCATACAAACAGATATTCGCCGGAAAGGACAAGTACGAGTTTTCTGCCAGGATGAAAGCCCTGCACAGCGAATTTGCCGATGTCAACAAGCGTTGGGGCATGGAGCGCGGAACTTCCGTCTCAGAGACGGGAGCACGCCACCGCACCACCGAAGAATACCGCCGCCAGCTGTCAGAACAGTGCACCACCATTGAGCAGTCCGTCGTCACCCATCAGCGGACACTCGCCTCGCTCCAATCGGACATCCGTCTGGCAGAGCGGAGAGTAAAAGGACTCACCTCAATGGTCAACAACCTCTTGCAGGAGAAGGCTGAGAAGGAGGCGGCACTTGCTGAATTGCATCGGCAGATTCTTGCAGGTCACGACAATCCTGATGCTCTCCGTCAGCAAGTCCAAGAGCTGGAGCAGGAACTGTCCGCTATCCAGTCGAAACTGGACGACAAGCAGGAGAAGCTCTCAGAGGCTGACCGCAAGCTCGATGCCCTGCGTGAGGAGATGACCGCCATGAAGGAGCGCACGGAGGAGTTGCGGCAGGAGGCACACAGATATTCCGATACTATCCGACAAGGTGCGGACACCGTTCTCAGAAATGCCCTTCTCGAAAACATGGTCAGCGAGTTCTCCGAACGTGTGGCACGGCTTTCCAATGAGGGCAAGGACGTGTTTGACGGTTCCCTGCTTCAGGCCTTTGCGGAGAATGGAACGGAGGTGATGTACTGTGCCACGCTTCTATTCCTCGGCTACGTCGATGATGCCACCACCTTTGCCGAAGGTCATGGCGGTGGCGGCAGTTCGTCCGACCTCAAATGGGGACGTGACGATGACGAGGATGAACGCGCTTGGGCACGCCGTTGCATGATGAAAGCTGCACGCATGATGCGCCCCTCTTCCGGCAAAAGGAAGAAACGATAAGCGGCACTGTCACGTATCACCTGTTATAGTATTCACCAGATTAAATTGAACAACATGAGAAAAATACTTATTCTATCCCTTGGCTTCGCCCTTTCATTGGGTGCGCAAGCCAAAGACTATCACCGCACGGCGGACACCACCACCGTTGTATGCAGACTTTCGGCAGACGGTATGCTTCGTCCGCTTAAACCTTCCTACATGAAAGGGGCATTGGTAGCTTCGCCATGGACGGACAACTGGTTTGTCCAAGCGGCAGGAGGAACTACGGTCTTCCTCGGCAAACCGCTCGGATGCAACGACCTATTCGGTCGCATGAAACCGGCATTCTCCGTGTCGATCGGCAAATGGTTCACACCTTCCGTCGGCGGTCGTCTGAACTATGGCGGTATGCAGTTCAACGACTGCAACAACTCCTCGCAGGACTACCAGTACCTGCGTGCTGATTTCATGTGGAATGTCCTCGGCAACCTCTACAAGGACGATGTACACACTCTTGCCAGATGGAGTGTCATTCCATACGTGGGCGTGGGTATGCTGCACAACAAGGTGAATGCCCACAAGCCCTTTGCCATTTCCTACGGCATACAGGGGCAGTATCATCTCTCCCCACGCATTGCTGTTACGGCAGAGATAGGCAACATGACCACCATGCAGGATTTTGACGGCTATGGCAAGGCACACCGCCTTGGCGACCATCTGCTGTCCGCATCCCTCGGCCTCTCTGTCCGCATCGGCAAGACTGGCTGGAAGCGAGTGATAGACGCTCGCCCGTACATCGCACAGAACGAATGGCTTTCGGCATACGCCTCATCCCTTTCTGACAGCAACAGCCGCTATCACGCCCAGCACGATCGAGATTGTCAGACTCTGGAGCAGCTGCGCAAGATTCTTGCCATCGAGGGACTTCTGGACAAGTACGGCCACCTCTTTTCTGACGATGCCGCTTCTTCCGTCACAAATGGCTATCCTCGAAACGACTACAGCGGTCTCAACTCGCTGCGTGCAAGAATGAGAGACAAGTATGGTAATGGTCAAAAGACAAAGGTCATGGAGTCCGCCTCTTGTACAGAAGAATATGGCAATGCTGAAGGTGAGCCGGAAGACGATTACCTATCGCTCATCCACTCAGGAAAGGCTTGCATAGGTGCGCCCATCTATTTCTTCTTTGAACTTGGCACTGACAGGTTGCTCAACAGGTCACAGCTCGTCAATCTCGACGAAGTAGCACGCATCGCCAAGAAATATGGCTTGAAAGTTAAGGTCATCGGCGCTGCCGACAGTGCCACAGGCAGTGAAGCCATCAATGATAACCTCAGCCGTTCCCGTGCCAGATTCATTGCAGAGGAACTGATGAAACGTGGTATGGAAAATGGCACCATCTCTCAGATTTTCGATGGCGGCATTGACGATTACTCGCCCAATGAGGCGAACCGCCATACCAGAATCCTGCTGTATCTATAGCCAGACATACAGCTCCGAACAAGAGCACTAAAACTTTTTTTTCATTGATAAATTTTAGAAAGGGAGGGCTTGTCCGTGATGGATAGGCCCTCCCTTAATCATATATGTATTAACGCATATTCTATGCGCATATCTTTTTTTTATCCGTGTTTCTCAGTACTTGACCAGTCAAGCAGGAAGTCATATATACTCATTATCTGTATGCCGTTTTCGTCGCTCCACTGCTTGGTATGTTCTCCCACGATCAGCAGTTTGCGGAAAGAGTCATCTACAAGACGCAACGACCGTTTCTCCTGTTCCATCTTTTCTGCATCGGGCATACGCCACGCCGACTGGATGTAGATCCGCTCGCTCCCTTTGTTGCAGACAAAATCCACTTCCAATGTCACCCTCTGCTGCTTTCCTTCCGTATTCCTCACTCGATGATAGACGTTACCCACATCCACGAGCCATCCTCGCATACGCATCTCATTGTAGATGACGTTCTCCATGATATGTGTCGGCTCGCTCTGACGGAACGACAGAATAGCATTCCTCAGACCTACGTCCTGATAATAATACTTGGACAACGAACCTATGTATTTCCGTCCTTTGATGTCGAACCTTTCGGATTTTTCGATAAGGAAAGCATCCTGCATATATTCCAGATAAGCCGACACTGTCTTGTCGGTTATGCTCTGCACATTGCTTACGGACTTGAACGTATTGGCTATATTCAGTGCATTGACAGGTGCTCCTATACTGGATGCTACGGTCTTCGACAATTCTTCAAATTCAGGTCTCAGTTCTATGTTGTTCCGCTCGTAGATGTCACGTAGATATACCGTGCGATAAAGGCGACGCAGGAAATCAGCCTTCTTCTCATCCCCAACCTGTGTAAGTAGTTGCGGCAAACCTCCGTACAGTCTGTATTCAGCCCAACCGTCTTCTTTCGAACCATCATACACCGTCATGAACTCCTTGAAGGATAGTGGCCACACATGTATCTCGTCACCTCTGCCTCGGAATTCCGTCACCAGGTCAGAGGACAGGAAACGCGAGTTGGAGCCTGTGACATACACATCCGCCCCTTCGGTAACTGACAAGGAAGAGAGCACCTCTACAAAGTCTTCCACCTCCTGCACCTCGTCGATGATGATATAATAAGTCTCATAGTCAATCATCATCTTTTCCACCCAGTCCAACAGGTAGTCCGGGTTCTTGAACTCTCTGTTCTTCCTACTCTCCATGTCGATGACGAGAATATGGTCTTCTCTCACGCCCTCATCCAATAGATGCTGATGAAAGAGTTTCTTCAGAAGGAACGACTTGCCTGAACGTCGCAATCCTGTGATTATCTTTATGAGCCCGTTGTTCTTTGAACGGCTCAACTGTTCTATGTATCTATATCTGTTTACTATCATATTTTACGAAAAACTGTCACTTGTGACACTTTTTCGGAGGCAAAGTTATATATTTTATCCTAAATCAAAGAAAGAAATAAAGAAAAATGCACTAAAAATCAATGATTTTCCTGTTTTGTAGTGTCTATTCCACTTGCCGATGCCCATTTTTCTTTGCAAAGTTACTGCCCGGGCGAATGGTCAAGTACCGCCATGCTAACAGGCAGAGGACTGAACGACAGCTTTCCGCAAATCAAAGATTTGGGTATTTCATTAACTCCTCCGTCTGTTTTCTTGCCTTATCGCCCTCATTCCGCAGTCTTTTGATGCACGAAAAATCAGTTCCCGACAAGAGGAGCCGAAAGGCTTCAAAAGGAGGGAAGAAAAACAAGTTGAACAAATAATTTCTTTGCGTATGGAATTACACAGATTATCAGAAAACGAGCAGGCATTTGTCGAGTGCTTCTCACGGTTCGTAAACGGTCAGATGGGGTCAGCCGCCAAGGTAGGCAATGCCCTTGCAGATGACCATCGCTATCTTATCAACGAAAAGGGCAAGGTGGTGTTTGCCTTCTTGGAACGCCTTGCCAACGACTATCAAAAAGGTCGTTATGACCAGCGTGACGAGTGGGTGTGCCGATTGGCAGCAGAGGCCATCGAACACCTTGTAGAGAACAGAATGTATTACAGAACACTTAACAACGATTGACTATGGCAAGCAGATTGATTACACCCGTATTGGAGGAGATACTGAAATCCTATCCTCTGTATTCACAGGACGGCAAAGGCAAGGATGCCGTTTGTGTGGCAATATTCTTCATCGGACACGTCCGTTGGTTCGTACTTGAAGGACAGCCGGAAGGTAACGACACCACGTTGTTCACCATCGTATGCGGTCTGCATGAAACGGAGTATGGCTATACCTCCGTCAATGAAATGGAGAGCGTAAAGGTGGATGGCTCCAAATATGGAGTGGACGAGATATTTCAAGTGGAGCAGTTGGACGGCTTCAAGCCGGTGAAACTGAAGAGCATTCCAGACGAGGATTTACAAGCATTCCTTCATAATATGGAATGACCCCAAATTAAATCAGCCGCAGGGACATTACTCCTTGCGGCTGACTATTGTTAGTACCTACTATGAGTAGTAAAGCCTACGATTAGTATATACTACGATACTACTCTCATCTTCGGAAAGCGGACTTGGCAACGTGCTCCTCTTGTACCTCTTCCTTCTGGTACTCATCCATGTCAAGCAGTTGCTCATACGCAGAGCTGATGTTTGCGTCCATAGAATGGTTGTGGCTGAAAGGGAAGGTATGCTTCACAGAGAGTCCTGCATTGGTCACAGTCCCCACATCCAGGCTATCCTTATCCTTGTTATATTGCAGGTTCAGCAAACCACCATTCGGCATTTGGAATATCGGCATTTTTCGCTGCGCCAATTCCGAAAACTCTTCGGCGGTCATCTCCCTCGCCACAGCCTTCACGTCCTCACTGGCACGTCCTATGCCATAGCGAGTGATATGGTCACGCACTTCTTGCTCCGTATGCTTCAGGAACACCTCATACGTACCGCCGACACTCCCGTTATAGACCACTGCAAAGTCCTTGTCCTCTATTAGCAGGTCATCGCCTCTGTTCTGGCACGGCTTCCTGTAGGTCTGCTCCTCGTCCATGCCGTTCCCGTCATAGTATTCCTTGGCAAGCGTCAGCAGTCCTTGATAGTCACCTTTCTCCTTTAGCTTATCCAGTTCCGATGTGTCATCCGTTGATTGGAGATAGGCGATGGAGGCATAATAGACGTTTTCTTTCGATTGTGAAGGCTCTGTCAGGCTTTTGTACTGGGCAAAAGCCTCCTGATAATTGGTGTCAAGGTCTTTGCCGTGGTCGTAAGGAACAGAGAGTTTCACTTCCAGACCGTTACTCGTCGGCACAGCAATCTTTACAGAGTCCTCCTTCTCATGATGCTGGATATATACAGCAGAACCATTATATGCCAAGACTGCATGGTCGCCGTCATCTATGGATAGATAACTTTTCCCTTGCCCGTTTTCCTGCTCAGCCTTTTTCTCCTGGTCTATCTCCATAGCAATCTTGTCGATATGCTGCGTGAGCATTGAGGTAGCTTTTTTCACATCGAGTAGCGTGGTCTTGATGAACTGCGGCGACTCCTTCAGCGAATCCAGCCAAGACTTCAAATAGGCAGCCGAATCTCCTTTCAGATGCTTTGTCATGCCATACCGCTGAGCGGTCAGCGCAGCCGTCAGTTCTGCCACCAGTTCCTCGCGTGCATACTCTGCCGAGCCGAAGGTAGCGGGCTTGATGCGGTCTAACTGTCCCTCCGCACCCGTGGAGTGTCCCATCTCGTGGAAAAGGTTCGAGTAGAAAGACTCCCCATCCTTGAACTGCCTTTTCTCAGGCATCACAATCTCATTCTTGCTGATGGAGAAATAGGCGGAATCACCGAACATCGGTTTGATGGGACATATCCAACGGTTGTCCGCTATCATCCTATCCACGGGTTCAAAGGCAAACTGCTCGTCCTTCTCTACCTTGGGCATCGAGTATTCCTGTTCCAGTTTCTCCCAAAACTCTGGTCTGACCTCCTTCAGGTTGGTCTGCGCCACATTGAAGACATGGTAAGTCTGAAGCTTTGGATATACATTGTACTTTTCGCGCTCTTCCTGAGAGAGCAGTTTGTAGTCCTCCCACTTGATGTGTTCCTTTGTTTCCTTATTGACCACCGTAAACGTGGTGAGCATCACGGGGAAAGAATGCTCACCTTTCAGTACTGACACACGGGGCTTCTGTTCCTCGTCTTTCTTGCCAGTTTTGTTAAACTGCTGTATGCGGTCGAAGGTACAGAAGCGAGGAATCTTGTAACCCTCCTTCTCGCAATGCAGGAGCAACATCATAGCGTTCATGCCATTATATTCTCGTCCGTTCAGGTTTTTCGGCCATTGCAACGCACCTTCAGTAAACCAGGGCTTTTTCCATCCGTCTTTGCCCGACAGCGACTGAATACGCTC
>NZ_JBBKBF010000057.1:0-27582 GCF_037892625.1 Phocaeicola sp. ICN-14070
GTTTTCTCCGAAAAGGAGAATCATTCTTTATCGGATCATCCGGATGCGCTTAAAACGTACGAAAATTAGCTTGGAAGAGGGGCATATTTTAGAATGTTGTGTTTAGTAGGATTTTCAGAGAAGAACATTAAAAAAGCCGGAGCATTTACCCCGGCTTGTGAAAATATCAATTATAGATTTTATTTCTCTACGTTGTCTTTGCTTGGATGAGGATAGTCAATCGTGTAATGAAGCCCTCTGCTCTCTTTTCTTTCCATTGCCTGGCGAGTAATCAGGTAACCTACATTAATCATGTTACGGAGCTCGCAAATCTCTCTGGAAGCCTTTACACGTTTAAACAGGCGCTCTGTTTCTTCATAGAGAATATCCAGACGGTTCCATGCACGCACCAGACGGAGACTGCTTCGTACAATACCTACATACGATTCCATAATCTGATTAACTTCTTTCATACTTTGTGTAATCAGAATTCGTTCTTCGTTACTGATAGTGCCTTCTGCATTCCATTCCGGAATATCTTCGTTGAAATCGTAACGGTCGAGTACACTAAGGGCGTGTTTAGCGGCAGAATCCGCATAAACAATGGCTTCTATAAGTGAGTTGGATGCAAGGCGGTTGCCTCCGTGCAATCCTGTGCAAGAACATTCTCCTAAAGCATACAGGCGCTTGATGCTGGATTGTCCGTCCAAATCGACCTTGATACCTCCACACAAATAATGTGCAGCCGGTGCTACCGGGATATAGTCTTTCGTAATATCAATTCCCAGGCTCAGGCACTTTTTATAAATATTGGGGAAATGTTTCTTTGTTTCTTCCGGATCTTTATGCGTTACATCCAGGTATACATGATCTTCACCACGTTGTTTCATTTCATTGTCTATGGCACGTGCCACGATGTCACGAGGAGCCAATGAGAGGCGGGGGTCATATTTCTGCATGAATTTTTCACCCGACAAGTTTCTCAGTACACCTCCGTATCCTCGCATAGCTTCTGTGATAAGGAAGCTGGGACGGTCGCCCGGATGATACAAGGCAGTAGGGTGGAATTGTATAAACTCCATGTCCTTGACAACTCCTTTGGCGCGATATACCATAGCAATACCGTCGCCTGTAGCAACCAATGGATTGGTCGTATGAGTGTAAACCGCTTCACATCCTCCAGTGGCCATGACAGTAATTTTAGAAAGGAATGTATCTACTTCACCTGTTTTTTCATTCAGCACATAAGCACCAAAGCATTTGATTCCCGGCGTGTGACGCGTAACGATAATTCCCAAATGGTGCTGGGTGATGATTTCTACCGCATAGAAATTGCTGAAGACGGTGATATTGGGATGACGTTTTACTTCTTCTATCAGGCTGGTCTGTATTTCAGCACCAGTATTGTCTTTATGATGGAGAATACGGAATTCAGAATGTCCGCCTTCCTTGTGCAGGTCGAACTCTCCGTTGTCTTTCTTGTCAAAGTTTACTCCCCATTTAATTAACTCTTCTATTTGAGAAGGCGCATTGCAGATAACCTTTTCTACAGCGGCAGGATCGCTGATCCAGTCTCCTGCAACCATGGTGTCGTGGATATGTTTTTCGAAATTATCCACCTTCAGGTTGGTTACTGAAGCGATGCCTCCCTGTGCATAGTAGGTGTTCGCTTCTTCCAGTCCGGCCTTGCAGATCAGTGCAACCGAACCCTTATGCGCCACTTTCAGCGCAAAGCTCATTCCGGCAATTCCTGAACCGATAACGAGAAAATCGAATTTTCTTATCATAAGATTGGGTATTATAACGCAAAACTACAAAAAAGTCAGTTATATGATGCTCAAAAGCATTCTTTTTTGTGTGTCTCTGTAGATTGATTTTTAAAATACTTAAAGATGCGTTGGAGATGTTTTGTTTTCAAGCAGAATTTCTTATCTTCACGGGAAATTAAAACAAAAAATCAGACAATGAATCGTACTTTTCAATCAAAGGTTGGTTGGTGGTATTGGATAGTGATAGGAATAACTTCTGTGTTGTTATTCTTTTTTTTCTGGGAACATTATCTGCTGTGTACAATTCTGTGTGCAACTGTGGTGGTTTTTGAAATCGAAATGCTGGTTCATACGCAGTATGTAATTACAGGAGATGGATGGCTAAAAGTAGAGACCGGACGGTTTATCCCCAATGCTTCACTTGAAATAGATCAGATTCTTCGTATACGGAAAGTCCGTTCGATGACTTTCTGGCAACCTGCTTTGTCGTTCGAGCGGCTTGAAGTCGTTTTTAAAAAACATGGAAAGGTCCGTTCCATTTCTCTTTCCCCTAAGAATCAGGAAGATTTTATCCGTTGCCTGTTGAAAAAGAACGGGGTAATTCAATTTTATGATTGAGACAAATAATTAACTGATAAAAATACTATGGTACGTGAGTTTAAAATCCGCAGAACTCCTTTTAAAGTGTGGTTAGGAGTCATTATTGTGATTGTGGCCATTGTGCTGATGGCTTTGCATACAGAAAACTATTGGAATTTGATGCCGATTGTGCTTCCCGTTTTATTGTTGATTGATGAGCAGATGACGCGTATTCTGGTACAGGAAAACGGGGATATTTGGTTGAAAAGAGGTTTTAGTGGCAGTATCAAGGCGTATGGAGTAAAACGGATTGCATTGCGTAAGAAAGATTCGTTGCTGAAAGGAAGAATTACCATATATTATACGAAAGGGTTCATTAATTTTGACCCGGCCGATTTAAAAGGATTTGTGGCTTGTGCGAAAGAACGCAATCCTCATGCAGACTATCGTGAAGAATAATCATTTCTAAAACTTGAATGGATTATGAAGTATCAATTAGCTATAATTGGTGGTGGCCCGGCTGGATATACAGCTGCTGAAATGGCCGGAAAAGCAGGACTGAATGTAGTTTTGTTTGAAAAAAACAACGTGGGCGGAGTTTGTTTGAATGAAGGATGTATTCCCACAAAGACCTTACTGTATGCGGCGAAAGTACACGATACGGCTTTGCATGCATCAAAATACGGTGTCAATGTGAAAGAGGTTTCAGCCGACTTAGGAAAGATTGTAGCCCGGAAAACAAAAGTGGTCAGAAAATTGGTACTGGGTATCAAGGCAAAGCTTACGGCGCAAAAGGTCACTTTGGTGCAGGGGGAAGCTTATATCCAGGATGCACATACTGTTCGTTGTGGTGAGGAGTTGTATGAGTGTGAACAGATGATAGTATGTACAGGCAGTGCGACTTTTATCCCTCCTGTGGCAGGGCTTGATTCGGTGAGCTACTGGACACATCGGGAGGCTTTGGATAATAAAGAAATTCCTTCTTCTTTAGTCATTGTAGGAGGGGGAGTTATCGGTATGGAATTTGCTTCGTTTTTCCACTGCTTGGGAGTGAAAGTAACGGTTGTGGAAATGATGGATGAAATCTTAGGAGGAATGGACAAGGAGTTGTCAGGCCTTTTACGGGCAGATTATGCCAAGAGAGGAGTGAAGTTCTTACTGAATACGAAAGTAACCGGAGTGACACAGAAGGAAGACGGAATAGAAATAGAATATACTTGCGGAGAAGAAAAAAATACCGTTTGTGCCGAAAAACTGTTGATGAGCGTAGGACGCCGGCCGGTAATGAACGGATTCGGATTGGAAAACCTGAATCTGGAACTTACGGCGCGTGGAATGGTGAAAGTAGATGAACATCTGCAATCTTCTGTGCCGGGAGTATATGTGTGTGGTGATTTGAATGGAGTATCTTTGCTGGCTCATACGGCTGTACGTGAAGCAGAGGTGGCAGTTCATCATATTTTAGAAAAAACAGATGCCATGAGCTATCGTGCCATACCGGGAGTTGTTTATACCAATCCGGAAATTGCTTCTGTCGGTTGTACGGAAGAAGCGCTTACACGTGAAGGCCGTGCCTATCGTGTAATAAGCTTGCCTGCAGCTTATTCAGGTCGTTTTGTGGCTGAAAATGAAGGTGTGAATGGAGTCTGCAAGGTACTGGTAGGAGAAGATGAAGAGATTTTAGGAGTACATTTGCTGGGAAATCCGGCTTCTGAATTAATTATTCAGGCAGGAATGATGATAGAAGACAGACGTAAACTTTCGGACTGGAAAAAGTATGTCTTTCCACATCCTACGGTAGGCGAAATCTTTCGCGAGTTATAAATTGAAGTGTTGAATGAAACGGATAAGCGGAGCATTATTTTTTTTATTTCTTTGGGCCGGTTTTCTTCATGCCCAGACGTTATTAACAGATGAGTTAAACAAGTTAATATCTACCGACCCCTTGTTGAAAACCTCGGAAGTAGGTATTGTGGTTCATGATTTAACCGCAGGCAAGGAGCTTTATAGCTATCAGGCAGACAAGTTGTACCGGCCGGCTTCTATTGAGAAAGTGATTACTGCAGTAACGGCTTTGGATGTATTAGGAAAGGATTTTCAGTTTCAGACTACACTTTCATACGACGGTGTGGTGGAAAAAGGGATATTGAAAGGAAATCTGTACGTAAAAGGAGGCTTTGATCCGGAGTTTATGGAGTTGGATATGGACTTTCTGGTCAGAGCCGTGAAAGAGGCAGGCATACAAGCTATTTCCGGGAAACTCGTGGGTGATGTTTCTTTGATGGATTCCATATACTGGGGAGAGGGCTGGTCATGGGATGATACTCCAGAAGCTTTCCAGCCTTATCTTTCACCGCTTATGCTGAACAGAGGATGTGTGGATATTAAGGTTTCTCCTTCTTCTAAAGGGAAAGTTGGCGTAGTGGAAATTATTCCAGAATCGGATTATTATCAGTTGAACAATCGTTCTATAAGTCTGCATCCCGAAGCTGGAAAACTGAAAATAACGCGTGACTGGCTTACAAACGGCAATACGATAGATGTTTCCGGTAGTGTTTCTTCTGTTCGTAAGCGTACGCTGAATCTGTATGATTCCAAGCAGTTCTTTATGGATACGTTTTGTTACAAGCTTAAGAAAGAAGGATTGTCCGTATCGAAAGATAGTATCTTCTTTTTGACAACTCCCGATACAGTACAATGGATTTATACTTGTCGTCGTCCGGTAGAAGCTGTATTGAAGCGTGCTTTAAAAGAAAGTGACAATCTTTCTGCAGAAGCTTTGTTCCGTCAGTTAGGACGTATGAATGGAAAACATACTTCGCATATTTCTTTTAAGGATTGTCAGGGAGTAGTGGAAGGATTTGTGCGAAATACACTGGGATACGATTCTGAGAATTATCAGATTGTAGACGGAAGCGGTGTTTCTTTGTATAATTATGTATCTCCGCGTCTCGTTTTGGCTTACTTAAATTATGCTTATCGTCATCCATCCTTATTTCGAGTTTTCTATGATTGTCTGCCTGTAGCAGGAGTAGACGGTACACTTCAAGGTAGAATGCGTACGGGGAAAGCATTCCGTAATGTAAGGGCAAAAACAGGAACTGTTACAGGAATTAGTTCGTTGGCTGGTTATTTGACATCCGTGAACGGACACAAAATTTCTTTTGTTATCATTAATCAGAATATACTGAAGGCTCGTCAGGCTCGTAAACTACAGGATAAAATTTGTGAGTTATTGATACGTATGAATTGAGTAAGAAAGTATGATGAAATGTATTTTTAGTAGAAAAAATCAATAAATACACAAGAAGTAGCACAATTTTATAGGTTTTGTGAACAAATATTGTACCTGGATTTCGACTAACTTTTGTATTTTTGTCTGCGTAGAGAGAAAAATAACATAAAGTTGTTCTCTGTTTTTCGGGGAGCAACGGAAGATTTTAAAATTTATAATTATTATGGTAAACTTTTCACTTGAAGGTAAGGTAGCCCTTGTAACAGGTGCTTCTTACGGTATTGGTTTTGCTATTGCTACAGCCTTTGCTAAAGCTGGTGCAACTATCGTGTTTAACGACATTAAACAGGAATTGGTTGACAAAGGTTTGGCTGCATACAAAGAAGAAGGAATCAATGCACATGGTTATGTATGCGACGTAACCAATGAAGAAGCCGTAAATGCACTCGTAGCACAGGTAGAAAAAGAAGTAGGTGTAATTGATATTCTGGTAAACAATGCAGGTATCATCAAACGTATTCCGATGTGTGAGATGTCAGCAGACCAGTTCCGTCAGGTTATTGATGTGGATTTGAACGCACCGTTTATCGTTTCAAAAGCTGTTATTCCTAGCATGATTAAGAAAGGTCACGGAAAGATTATCAACATCTGTTCTATGATGAGTGAATTGGGCCGTGAAACTGTTTCTGCATACGCAGCTGCAAAGGGTGGTTTGAAAATGTTGACTCGTAACATTGCTTCTGAATATGGTGAATTCAATATTCAGTGTAATGGTATCGGTCCGGGTTACATCGCTACTCCTCAGACAGCTCCTTTGCGTGAACGTCAGGCTGATGGTTCTCGTCACCCGTTTGATGCATTTATCGTGGCTAAAACTCCGGCTGCTCGTTGGGGAACTCCGGAAGATTTGATGGGTCCTGCTGTATTCTTGGCTTCTGACGCATCTAACTTTGTAAACGGTCACGTATTGTATGTGGACGGTGGTATTTTGGCTTATATCGGTAAACAACCTAAATAAGTTAATATTTATTTTGTAGATAGAATGTCATTCTGGGGAAGTATGTATGGACTTTCTCAGAATGACTTTTTGGTAAATAGCTAAAGATAATATTATGAGAAAGACTTTGTTTGCTGCCGCTGCTTGTGCCACTGTATTGTGGACCGGATGTAGTAAATCAGAATCTGTCACTGTGATAATTGCCAATCCCTTGGCTATAGAACGTACAGGGGAAATGGTAGAAATTCCCGTAAACGATATTTATACGCAGTTAAATCTTTCTGACACTGCGCAGTTTGTAATCTATGATGAGAAAGCTCAGGAGGTTCCTTATCAGTTGACATACGATGAGAAGGTGATATTTCCTGTGTCTATCGCTTCAAACGCTTCAGTGAATTATACAGTACAGCAAGGAACTCCTTCAATGGTTAATGCAGTAGTGTATGGCCGTTGCTATCCGGAACGTCTGGATGACATTGCGTGGGAGAATGACCGTGCGGCTTATCGTGCATACGGTCCGGCTTTGCAGAAAAGTGGAGAAAGAGCCTATGGATATGATGTCTTTACAAAGAGTGTAGAAGAACTCGTCGTAGAAGACCGTTATGCAATGGAGCTGGATTCTGCCTCACGTGCGGAAATCAAAGCGTTGAGAGAAGCTGGAAAGAAAGAGGAGGCAGACAGCTTGTCGCGTGCTATCTCTTATCATATTGACCATGGAAACGGAATGGACTGCTATGCGGTTGGCCCTACTTTGGGAGGTGGTACTGCAGCCTTGATGCCGGATTCTGCAATTGTATATCCTTATTGTTACAAAGATTATGAGATTTTGGATAACGGGCCTTTGCGTTTTACCGTGAAACTGGTATTCAACCCTTTGGTGGTAAAGAACGATTCAAATGTGGTAGAAACTCGTATCATACAGCTTGATAAAGGCTCTCAGCTGAACAAGACTACGGTTTCATACGAATATCTGACACAGGCTACTCCGGTAGCAGCAGGGTTGGTGCTTCATGCAGCAAATCCTGAAGGATATGCGTATGATGCAGCTAAAGGATATATCTCTTATGCGGACCCCACCACAAATGCTCAGGCTGGTAACGGTATTGTATATGTAGGAGCGGTATTCCCTGCTTCGGTACAGACTAGCACACAGTTGTTTGAAAAGCCGGTAGGAGATGCATTGGGTCATGTATTAGGTATTTCTACGTATGAACCGGGTAATGATTTTGTATATTACTGGGGTTCAGGCTGGAGCAAATATGGCTTTGAGAAAGCAGAAGATTGGACAAATTACTTGAAGGATTATGCTGAAAAGGTACGTAATCCGCTGGTGGTTACCATTCAGAAATAATATATACCTATAATTATAAAAAAGGCGCAAAGCAGATACAAGGATTTGCTTTGCGCCTTTCTGTTTCTTAGGGAAAGACTTTGAATTCATATCCTTCCTTTAACAGCCACTCAATGGAGCGGGGAAGAGCATAATTAAGGTTTTCTTCCGATTTCAGAGAGTCATGAAATGTGATGATAGAACCGTTCCGGGCATATTTCTTTACCTTTTCAAATACTTGCGGACCATTGAGCCGCTTGCTGTAGTCCCGCGTAACCAAATCCCACATCACAATCTGGTATTTCTTTTTCAACACATGGTATTGCATCCATCGCATGTGTCCGTGAGGAGGACGAAATAAGTTGGTCTGCAAATAAGCATTGGCTTTATCGGTATTGGCCAAGTAATTCTGGCTTAAAAACTCGAATCCTCGTATATGGTTAAAAGTATGATTCCCGATACGGTGTCCGCGTTCCACTACCATCTGGAATTCTTTGGGATGCTTCCTTACATTATCGCCTACCATGAAAAAAGTGGCCTTTATTCCATATTTGTCCAGTAAATCAAGTACCCAGGGAGTCACCTCAGGTATGGGGCCGTCATCAAAAGTGAGGTAGACGGCTCTTTCTTTTTTATCCATACGCCAGAAAGCTTTGGGATAAAGCAGACGGATAAATTGTGGAGGTTGTTCTATGAACATGTTTTTCGTCGTTTTTAAGAGGTTTGTTTTGCAGAAAGAATTAAAAGAAAGAATGTCATTCTGAACCGGCAAAGGTGGTAATATTCTCTGTGGTATTCAGAATGACATTCTGTATCTGATACATTCAATCTCTTTTGTATTATTGAGCAGGAGCGCTATTGCCTACTCGTTTTTCCAGCAGTTTGTACAACTGGTCGAACTTTTGAGCATAATGCAAAGCTGATTTATTTTCTTCACCTGTCTTGCTGTCCTTCATTTGCGCTATGGTCTTGCATACATCATCCAAGATATAGAAATAACGCATGCAGTTTTCGTATGAACTTGCGAAACGGGCATCGTCCAGACTCAAATACCAGGTAGCATATTCTACTGCATTGTTGGCCAGTTCATTGAGAATCTTTTCAGCTTTCTGCTGCTGTCCCAATGCCAAGTAGTTTTCTGCCATTTCCTTGGAGCTGCTCATCAGGTAGTCGTGCGGAACCGTAGTAGAAGGAATTACTTTTTCGCAATAATCCAATGCTTTCAGTGCCTTATCCTTCTTTCCTTCCTTAATCAACTGGCTAGTCAGCTGTACGAACATGCGGCGATGCGTATCGCACATGCGTAATACCGTTTCATCCAGGTAAATGTCAGGGTTGTCAATGCCGCCGAACTTGAACTTGTTCATCAGGTTGTCGTACATCTTTTCGCTGTCGAGTCGTCTGCCTAATTTTGCATTGTCAAACGGAGTGATGCGGTAAGCCAGACCTTCCTGCAAGAAGTTATTGGTCAGGTTCAGGTGATTGTCAGAACCCACGGTGATAGCCATGTACATCGGACGTTCCCAGTTGGTATTGGCCAACATTTCCAGCATCATCAGTTCGCTCTTATACAGCACTCGTTTACCTTTCAGCGAGATATGCATGTATTCCGGAATAGAATCAGGTGTCAGCATACCTGAACGTTTGATGGCTTCCTTATCCAGTTTTATGACGATACTGTCGGTCGGAATCATCTGTAAGTCTTCCTTCGGTGAGCGTACCCAGTGTTCCAGAATGTTTTTCAGTTCGTATGGATTATCTCCAAACTCCTTGGCTGCCTCTTCCGGATTCTTTTTGTAGAATTCAAGGATAGTCGGCATGGCATCAGGACGTACGTATACTGCTTCGTTGTGACCGGATACATAGTCAATACGATCCCAGTTGATAGGTACTGAAGGAGAGTCGTATGCCGGACGGCGCATCTGGTCGATGTACCAGTCAGTCTGCAGATAACTCAGGTTGCAGACACGTACATCCGTGCGTACACCTTCTGTTTCCTGATTATACCACAAGGGGAATGTATCGTTATCACCGTTGGTAAAGAGAATCGGATTTCCCTTTTCCGGTACAGAGTTCAGGTAGTTCTGTCCGAAATCGCGGCAGGTGTAGCGGTCGCTGCGGTCGTGGTCGTCCCATGTCTGGCTTACCATTTGCACGGGCACCAGCAAGCAGACCACACTGGCTAAGATAGCCGCAGGCTTTTCATTGATTTTCTTGCTCAGGTATTCGGCTATGGCTGCCACTCCCAGTCCAATCCAGATGGCAAATGCATAGAACGAACCGGCGTATGCATAGTCTCGTTCACGAGGCTGCTGCGGTGTCTGGTTCAGGTAAAGCACGATGGCCAGACCGGTCATGAAGAAGAGGAAGAAGACAATCCAGAACTGCTGGATACCCTTTTCTCCCTTATAAGCCTGCCAGAACAGACCGATAAGTCCTAAAATCAACGGTAAACAGTAGAATACGTTGTGTCCCTTGTTGTTTTTCAGTTCATTTGGGAGCAGCGTCTGGTCGCCTATCAACATGTTATCGATAAATGAAATACCGGTAATCCAGTTTCCATGTTCGATTTCTCCTTGTCCCTGAATGTCATTTTGGCGTCCGGCGAAGTTCCACATGAAATAACGCCAGTACATGTAGTTCAACTGGTAGATAAAGAAGAACTTGATGTTATCCCATTGTGTAGGAATCTTCACCATAATCATCTCTCCACACTGATCGTAGGGAACCTGACGTCCTTCTACTCCTCCCAGCCAGTCTTCATAGGCCTGTGCATGTGCATCGCTGTACATACGTGGGAACAACATGTTTTGAGCGTATTTATACTCTGTTTTATGACGTACAATTTCGTAACTGTCTTTTTCATCCGGACGTTCCTTTTCTTTCCGCTGGTATACCGGGGCACCTTCTTCCACGTCGTACACGCATCCTCCTTCAGTAGGTTTCAATGCAGGTTTGGAAGCATAAGTCTGTCCGTAGAATAACGGGCGGGTACCGTATTGTTCACGTCCCAGGTATTCTCCCAAAGTAAAGATGTCTTCTGGAGAGTTCTGGTCCATTGGCGTATTGGCCGAAGAACGGATGACAATGACGGCATACGAAGAATAACCTACCACAATCATCATCATGGCCAGCAAGCTGGTATTCAGCGTGCGTGCGCTGACACGGTATTTTTCACCGATATTGGCAAAGAGGTAAATTGCTAAAATAGCCAGTACGATAATACCAATGAAGACGCTGCTCCAGCCATGTCCGTAGAACGGAATACCCAGTAGACCGACAGTGGTCAGGAAAGAGATATTCATCCGCTTGCGGCTTTTCACGGTATAACTTTCGTACACACCCCAAATGATGCTTGCGGCCAGAATAATCATGTAAATGATGACACCCGTATTAAATGGCAGGCCGAAGTCGTTGACAAACAGCAACTCAAACCATCCGCCTACCTTCACAATACCCGGTACGATGCCATACAATACGACAGTTACCAGAATCATGGAACCAGCCAAGGCTATCAGACTGCCTTTCAGGTTGGCGTTGGGGTTTTTCTTGTAATAATATACCAGTACGATGGCCGGAATACAAAGTAAGTTCAGCAAGTGTACACCGATAGACAATCCTGTGAGGTAAGCAATCAGAATCAGCCAACGGTCACTGTGAGGCTCGTTAGCCCGGTTCTCCCACTTCAGAATCAGCCAGAAAACAACGGCGGTGAAAAGACTGGAATACGCATATACTTCACCTTCTACCGCACTGAACCAAAATGTATCACTCCATGTATAGGCCAGTGCACCTACCAGACCAGCTCCCATGATGGTAATCAGCTTGCCCGTAGTCATCTCTTTGTCATCGGGGCAAATCAGTTTTTGGGTTAGGTGAGTAATACTCCAGAATAGGAACAGGATACATGCCGCACTCATCAGGGCACTCATTATGTTCACCATTTTAGCCACTTGAGTTGCATCGCTGGCAAATTGGCTGAACAGGTTGGCTGTCAGCATGAAGAAAGGTGCGCCAGGAGGATGTCCTACCTCCAGTTTGTATCCGGTGGTAATAAATTCCGGACAGTCCCAGAAGCTGGCTGTCGGTTCAATGGTCATGCAGTAAGTAAATGCAGCCATTGCAAAAGCGAGCCAGCCTACCAGATTGTTAATCTTGTTGTACTGTTTCATGAATTATTTTTAGTTTCTCGTTAAAATTCAATGCGGCAAAGATAGCAAACATTTGCTAATCAAGTCTCAAAAGTAAATGATAATGTTGCAAAAGGCGTTAAAAGCAGCCTTCTACTCTTCATGGTGATGGCATTTTAATATTCGATGAGGCAGATTGCCGTGTCCTAACAGTTCGATAGGACATTCAAAATGTGCTTCCAACCATTCGGCAGAGACCTCCGTATCTGGATGGTAATCCAGTGTGCCGTTTACACAGGCAATACTTTTTACGTTTTGCAGGATGGTGCCGATATCGTGACTTACCAGCACGATGGCGCACTCTTTGTTGATTTCTTCCAACAGTGCATAAAGACGAGCCTCAAAACGCTTGTCAATGTATGTATTGGGTTCATCCAGAATGACGACTTCTGGATTGGAGACGAGTGCGCGTCCCAATAAGGCCCTTTGCAGTTGTCCGCCACTTAATTGTCCGATGGCTCTTTGTTCCAAACCTTCCAGTCCCATGCGGACAATGGTTTCCCGTACCTTGTCATGCTGTGCCTTAGAGAATGAACGGAACAATGATTTTTGTTTATTTAGTCCAGAAAGAACCACTTCGTACACTGAAATGGGAAATTTCTTGTCTATAGTGTTGTATTGGGGTAAATACCCCATTGTAATTTCACTCACTTCCTTTTCTTGATGAAAAAACTGAATTTTTCCAGCCGTAGGTTTTAGTAAGCCTAAAATAATTTTCATCAAGGTGGTTTTTCCTCCTCCGTTCGGGCCGATAACTCCAAGAAAATCCTTTTCTGCAATTTCCAGGTTGATATGTTCCAGCACTTTTTTCTGGTCGTATGCAGCGGCAATCTCAGTCAGTCTTATAAGCGGTCGGTTCATTAAGATAAGTTTTAGTTATTGTTTTTGCTCAGTGATTTGGCTATGTGAATCATTTCTTTGTTCCAGTCATAGCTTAACGGGTTGATAGGAACGATTTTTAGTCCCAGTTCCTGGGCGATTACTTCCGCATTACGCTGATCGAATTCCTGTTGTACGAATACGACTCTTACTTGTTTCTGTTTGCAAGTTTTCATCAGTTCTTGCAGATGGCTCGGTGAAGGTTCCTTTCCTCCTTCCTCGATACTGATTTGCTGCAGGCTGTAGTCTCGGGCAAAGTAACTTAATGCCGGATGGTAAATCAGGAAACAATAGTCAGCGTTCGCCAAATAGCTCTGCATTTCACGTTCGGTACGGTTGATGACTTGTTGCAGGCTGTCCAGTCGTGTCTGATAGTAAGCTTGATTGTCCGGGTCTATCTCAGACAATGCTTTGCAGATATTAGATGAAATAATACGTGCATTCGAAACTGAATTCCAGATATGAGGTTCTACTCCGTCTATATTTCCATGTGTATGGGCATGAGGATGTATTTCATGAATGAGATCTACTCCTTGTGACATATCATAGAAAGGTAGTTTGGGGGTGTTAGCTTGCAATCTTTCTGCCCATGCTTGTTCAAATCCGATATGGCCGATGCGCAAATAAGCCTTGCTTCGTGCCAGTTCGACGAGTTGCTGAGGAGTAGGGTCGTATATTTCCGGATTAGCTCCTTTGGGAACGATACTGACCACCTGGAATTTATCTCCAGCAATAGCTTCTGTGAAGAACCGTAACGGCTCAATGGTGACTGTCAGGGTGGGGGCGTTTTCTTTTCCTTGCTGTCCCGTACAAGATATAGTGAGAAGCAAGATACCTATTAAAGCAAAAAAATATTTTTTCATTTGTTTGTGCCGTAAAGTATAATACAAATATAGTAGTTTCTTTTGGTAGCGGGAGACGCATTTGTTTATTTTTAGGTTCTTTCTTTGGTTGCCCGAAGAATTTCTCTTTTACCTCCCGGAGGGCCAGGGAGTCGTTCTACGGTGAACCCAGCTGCTTGCAACATTCTCCTAACCACTCCTTTTGCGCAGTAAGTAGTTAGGATTCCACCAGGATTCATTTGGTTATATAAATTATTGAAAAGTGCTTGATTCCACATCTCTGGTTGCTTTTCGGGAGCAAAGGCATCAAAATAGACCACATCATAATATTCACTAAATGAAAAGTGAGTAAAATCATTTTCTATTTTATGTAATGTGAAATAAGGTGTTATTTTTACTTCCTGGTTCCAAGGAGCAGTGTGCAGTGCATAGAATTTCTCACATTCTTCGGGCGCAATTGTTTCTGGATAGGACAGTTTATGTACAATCTCTTCCGAAAGAGGAAATCGTTCAATGCTGGTAAAGTGAATGGCTCTTTGGTTTTTTTCTGCTTCTAACAAGGTTAGAAAGGCATTTAACCCTGTGCCGAAACCTATTTCAAATACGCGAGGATTTATTGCCTGAGAGTGGTTCAATCCCATTTGAATAAAAATATGTGCTGACTCGGTCAATGCGCCTTTCACGGAATGATAATGTTCATTCAATTCAGAAACGTATAATGTATTGCTTCCATCAGCCGTCGGTTCAAGTGTAATCATTTTTATATCAACAGTCTTTTGTTAAACAAATCTGGCTATTCTTTTGTGGAGCTATTTGTTGGGTTTTAAAAAGCTTTCCGGAAATTTCACCTCTTGTTCTGTATGATTCTTAGTACGAATCCAAGTACGGAATCCTTTTTCGCCTTCGGTCAGTTCGATAATACGAGCTCCGTTGGACAAGTTGTTATAAACCGTATTTCCACCGGTGTAGCGCCCGTATGCTAAAAGAATGCCTTGCCACATTACCGCATAATCATTGTCGTAATCATGTCCTACAAACACTCCTTCAATGTTACCCATTTCTTTCATTGCGGTGAAAAGACCTGAATTTAAGACAGGGGCACATGCTTTTTCTTTCCGGGTGCCGAACAATGCTGCATTTTCATCGGCTGCAGCCTGATTGTATTCAGGAAGAGGAATGTGGAAGAAAGCCAGCGAAGGAAGGGGAGTTCCACCGTTTGTCTGTGTATATTTTGAACTGTTCTCACGGTACCATTGAATTTGGTTGAAATCGATATAATCATATCCTCTCACGCCCTTTATCTGTGAATAAGAATGGGAATCGAATATATAAAGGATTTCAGCATTCTTCTGTCCATCGGATGATTTGATTGGCAGAATAAGTTGGTGGTACCTGAAATGCCCTTTGTGGTGGAAGTCAGGCTATAGGGAATATGTTGAATGATTTTCAATAGCTCTTCACGGGAAAGTCCTTGTTCGTCATCATGATTTCCGAAAGTTACAGCAAAAGGGATTTTTCGTTTAGATACCTGTTCCAATACGGTGCGCATTCCTTTTTCTGCGGGTTTGCCGTAGATAATATCTCCAGTAAACATTACCAAGTTTGGATTTTCAGCATTCAGCACTTCATTGATGCGTTCAATGGCTACTTCTGCGCGCGAATCATTAAAAATATAGTGTACGTCAGTAAACTGAACGATTTTAAATTTTCCGTTGGCATTAAATCTTAAGTCTTGTGCATAAGCCAGTGTGGCTATACATAACAAGTAATAGATGCAAAGAAGTTTTTTCATGTTCCTATTAATTTTTTCGAAGACGATTTTCGGTCGTTTTCGCAAAGATAGTCATATCTTTTGAGCATGAAAAATTTGCATTGGTTTTCTATCCGATGAACCGGAATACTCCCAAGGCTGTGGCTACGATGATGGCATAGCGTGCCAGTTTGCCAATAGTCATAGCAATAGTGGTAATCCATACATTGCCTCTCATAAATCCCAGTGCAATAAGTAAGGCGTCTCCAATGACGGGAAGAAAAGAGAAGAAGGCCATCCACGACCCTCTTCCGTGAATAAACCGGATGGCTTTGTCCATTTGTTTTTTGTCTACTTTGAAGTATTTTTCAATCCATTCAGTTTTGCCAATTCGCCCTATCCAATAGCAGGTAAAACCTCCGAGTGCATTTCCTGCAGTTGTGAAAAGTGTGGACCATACAGGGTCCAATCCTAATCCGATGCAGGCTAGTAGCACAACTTCCGAACTGAACGGTAGGATGGTACCGGCCAGGAATGCAGAGAGAAACATTCCCCAGTATCCCCAGTCTATTAGAAATTGAATAAATGCATCCATAAATTCATGATACATACGCAGGTCCAGATTCCAAGGGATACCCAAAGAAAGATACGGGTAAACCGGTTGAAGGTCAGTGCCAGTAAGTGACCACCCATGACGGAACCTACGATTAATGTCATAAGAAAATAAGTATTGAAATGTGAAGGCAGAAGTAGCATACAGGCCAATGTGCCTATTCCTGTAATTATCAGGACACGGAGCATAATACGCGTTTGTACCTTGTCTTGGTAACTATGCAGAATACATTCTATACTACAAATGGCTATGAATAAGATTGCAATACCTCCGGAAATTAATTGTGACAAAGAAAGAATAGAATAGTCGATTGGAGAAAAACAGGTAAGTGCTTTGAAAGGTAGCCAGGTTTCTTCCATGTTTCCAGCGTAAAGATGATAGGCCAATGCAATCCAATAAGGAAGGAGGAGACCGATGAGCCCTGCAAAGAATGTACGGAGGGTAAAAGCCCTTAAACCAATCATGTAGAAATAAATCAGCGGGATAAAGTATAGCACTTGCGGAAGTAGAAAACTGCTGATACCGAGACAGAGGAAGCTATGAAAAATAGGAACCGGAGCATATACCGATTCATAGCTTCGGAACAAATAAGAGAAAGATACGGTGAACAATAAGGGAATCCATTGCTCATGTGAATAGGCGTGCAAAAAAGGTAGCCCACTTAAAAAGAATAGAAATATGGCCGCATGAAGTGTTGTACGTGTCCGGATGAGTGAGAATGTGGTGTTCAATTCAATCAGGCAGTAGACTATAGCTCCGTGGATGGCCAAAGAAAGTAAATCTGTCTTTTCCTGATAGGTGATGCCATACATGATAAGACAGATAATAATAGTCACCGGAAGAGTTGCTCTTCCGGTGGCCAGTTCATATTGAAATCTATTTCGGGCAAGCATGTGTTACAGGTCAAACCCGATGTCTGAACGGAAATATTTTTTCTCAAAACAGATTTTACCTGCATTTTGGAAAGACTGTGCCAAAGCTTCTGCCTTGTTGGCTCCGTAAGAGCTGACAGCAATGACACGTCCTCCGGCAGTTACTACCTGTCCGTCTTTCAAAGCTGTTCCGGCATGGAATACGATACTTCCTCCTGCCTTTGCTTCTTCAATGCCTGTCATCGGGAATCCTTTTTCATAAGCTTCCGGATAGCCGCCAGATACCAGCATGACACAGACAGCTGAGCGTGGGTCAATTTCTAGTGTCTTTTCATTTAGGTTGCCCTGAGCTACTCCTTCAAACAAGTCTACTAAGTCACTCTTGATGCGCAGCATGACGCTTTCTGTTTCAGGGTCGCCCATACGGACATTATATTCGATTACCATCGGTTCACCTTTTACGTTAATCAGTCCGAAGAAGATAAATCCTTTATAATCGATACCTTCTGCAGCCAGTCCTTCTACTGTAGGACGGATGATACGGTCTTCCACCTTTTTCATCCATTCCGCATCTGCAAATGGAACCGGAGAAACAGAACCCATACCGCCTGTGTTTAATCCTTTGTCACCTTCACCGATACGTTTGTAGTCTTTGGCTTCTGGCAGGATTTTATAGTTCTTTCCATCAGTCAGTACGAACACCGAGCATTCAATACCGCTCAGGAACTCTTCGATAACTACTGTAGCAGAAGCATTTCCGAACATACCGCCCAGCATTTCTTTCAGTTCTTTCTTGGCTTCTTCCAATGTGGGGAGAATCAATACACCTTTTCCTGCGCACAATCCGTCAGCTTTCAGTACGTAGGGAGCTTTCAGGGTTTCCAAGAAAGCCAGTCCCTCTTCCAGGTTGGCTGCAGTTACGCTCTTGTATCCGGCAGTCGGAATATGATGACGCTGCATGAAACCTTTGGCAAATTCCTTGCTTCCTTCGAGTACGGCTCCAGCCTTTGATGGACCGATAACTGGTACTTGCTTCAATTCGTCATCGTTTTTGAAGAAATCATATACCCCCTTCACCAATGGGTCTTCCGGACCTACTACTACCATGTCAATGCCGTGGGCCGTTACAAACTGCTTGATACCTTCAAAGTCATCGGCTTTGATAGCCACGTTTTCGCCTACTTCACGCGTACCGGCATTTCCCGGAGCGATGTATAACTTTTCAATTTTCGGGCTTTGTGCGATTTTCCATGCCAGTGCATGTTCGCGTCCTCCTGAACCTAAAAGTAAAAGTTTCATATATGTATCTGTTTTTTTAGTCTATTATTTCAAATGGTCTTCAAAATAGCGGGTGATGTGTTCGTGCAGGTGTACACGGTCACGTCCCATCATGTTATGTCCGTCTTCCGGATAAACGAAGAAGTCCGGATGGGTACCAGCTTCAATACAAGCTCTCAGGAATGAGTAACTGTGTTGTGGTACACAAGTGGGGTCCGTACCTCCGATAATGATTTCCAGACGGCCTTTCAGGTTGCCAGCCTTCTGTTTCAGGTCGGAACCCTTGTATCCTTCCGGATTAGTTTCCGGAATATCCATATAGCGTTCACCATACATCACCTCATAGAACTTCCAGTCAATGACCGGTCCTCCAGCCACACCTACCTTGAAGATGTCAGGATAAGTCAGCATCAGGTTGGTTGTCATGAAGCCACCGAAGCTCCAACCATGTACGCCGATTCGTTCACCGTCTACGTAAGACAGTGATTTCAGGAATTCGGCACCTTTTACCTGGTCTTTCATTTCTTCTACTCCCAAATGGCGGAATGTACAGTTCTCAAAAGCCAGTCCTCGGTTGTCACTTCCCCGGCTGTCTACTGTCAGCATCACATACCCTTTCTGAGCCATGTATAAATCCCATCCTCTGGCATCATAAAAACGTGTGTTGTGGATGAGCTGTGCATGCGGTCCACCATATACGTAGATAATGGCCGGATATTTTTTGTTCGGGTCAAAGTCCACGGGTTTAATCAGGCGGTAATACAAGTCTGTTTTTCCGTCTGCCGCCTTAAAGGTACCGATGGTAATTTCCGGCAACTTAAACAGGCTGTTCATCGGGTCATCAGCTTTCAGCAATGTAGTTCCTTTCTTTCCGTTGGTAGGCAGCAAAGTGATTTCACGTCCTACTTGGAATGAAGAGAAGTTGTCAATCAGGTAAGTACCACTTTCAGAGAGTGAAGCCCGGTGCATGCCGTCTTTTTCTCCTAGTAATGTTCGTTTTCCGGTTTTTACGTTGAGGCTGAACAGATTGGTTTGCAGCGGAGATATTTCTGTGCTACCGATAATGATTTCTTTCTTTCCTGTATTGAATCCAAGAATATCCTGCACCAGCCAGTCACCTTGCGTCAAAGGAGTTACTTTCAGGTGTTCCAGATAGGTACTGCCTTCCAGTTTACCATTCTTCCATGCACTTTCTCCTTTTACTTTCGTATCCATCAGATACAAGTGGTTGAAACCGTCGCGCTGACTTTGGTAAATAAATTTACTTTCGTCCCACGGCAGGAATACCAACGGATGCTGAGGCTCTACGTATTTCGGATTCTTTTCTTCATACAATACCCCTTCTCGTTCACCTGTGGCGGCCTGATAGCATACAAGTTGGGCATGATTCTGGTCACGGTTCAGTTCGATGACATAAATATGCTGCTCATCGGGCGACCAGCTAACGTTGGTAAAATAACGGTCGGTCGGGTCACCAGCCTGAAGGTAAGTTACTTTTCCAGTCTTTACATCGTACACTCCTACCGTTACTTTGTGGCTGGTCATTCCTGCCATCGGATATTTGTCCGGCTCAAGAGTTGCGATACGAGTCGATGTATTCACCTGAGGATAGTCTGTGACCATACTCTGGTCCATGCGATAGAAAGCCAGATAGCTTCCTTTCGGACTCCAGAATGTACCTTTATAAATACCGAATTCGTTACGGTGTACAGCTTGTCCGTAAACTACCCCTTCTTCTGTTTGTGAAGGGTTAATCTGGTGACTTACCTCCCCTTCGCCGGTTACAAACAAACCGTTACCGACGGTATAGGCCACTTTGTCATTGGTTTTGCAAAAGTCAAGATTAGTAGCTTTTTCGTTCAGGCGGGATATGTTCGTAATTTTTTTCTGTCCGAAGTCATATTCCACCCAATAGCTGTTCTGTTGAAAAACTATGACTTTACGCTCTGACCAAGGCAATGAAGCTGACATCAGGCTGCGAAGCGGTTTTAGTTCGTGCGACAGCTGATAGGGCTTTTCTCCTTTTTCAATAGCTTGATTTACCTCTTTCAGTGTGACAAGTATGGTTTCCTTGCCATCTTTCAACTGAATGCTGCGAATATTTTCCACACCCGCACGTACACATACATCTCCCCACCATTGCAGTCCCGGAATGTTTTCAGGGACTAAGTTGAAATAATTGTTTCCGCCCGGAATCACATCTTCCAGTGTATAAGTTTTCTTTTCCTGGGCAAAAGTGGTGAGAGTGGTCATACAGCACAAAAAGAATAAAAAGAATATACGTTTCATGTTCTGTCCGTTTTTTAATCTTGTGAGTTACCTTCTTCCTCGCTGCGGCGTCTGTGCATGTAGCGTGGGGCAGGAGCCGCTTTTGGGCGTCCGTCGTCTGTAGAAGGACGCGGAGTGCGTGGTTTCGAATCTTCTTTATATTTGAATTCTTTACGGCGTTCACGGGTAAATTCTTTTCCGTCACCTGCTTTACGTCCGCGGAATGTTTCTTTACGGTCAGCATCTTTACGGAATCCTTCTTTACGGTCGCTGCGGAAACCTTTTTTCCGTTCTCCACGACCTCCGTCTTTGCGCTCCTTACGGCCGTATTCCACTTTTTCTCCCTGACGGCGTGGACGTGCCGGTCTTTCTTCACGTTTCGGCTTAAACTCCTTGTCACTGTTGTCGGAACGGAATTCCTTGTATTTCCCGTCAAACAACTGGTATTTACGGAACTGACATTCTAATGCTCCATTAAACAAAGGTACCTTTATAGAAGCTTTTAGTCCAATCTGGTCAAAGCATTCGTCACGGTAACTCAGAATCCAGGCGTCGTTTCCGGTGAATGCATGCTTCAAGCGTTCACCAATCATCTGGTAAAGTCCCAGCAAATCTTCTGAAGAAATACGCTCTCCGTAAGGAGGATTGGTGATGATAATACTTTTCTGTGCAGGCTGTTCAAACTGCTGGAACGGCTGGATTTTCAGGATGACATCCTTACTTACCCCTGCAGCTTTCACGTTATGCTGAGCAATTTCGTTTGCTTTCGGATTGTTGTCGTATCCGTAAATCTTATGAATAAATTCACGTTCCTGTGAATCATCGTTATAGATGGCGTCAAACAAATCCTGGTCAAAGTCTTTCCATTTCTCGAATCCGAATTCTTTACGGAATACACCCGGAGCGATATTGCGTGCAATCAAAGCAGCTTCGATAGGTATAGTTCCTGAACCGCACATCGGGTCTATCAGGTCACATTCACCTCTCCAGCCCGTCATCAGAATCATACCAGCTGCCAATACCTCGTTCAACGGTGCTTCCACCTGTTCCTGACGGTATCCTCTACGGTGAAGTGACTCACCTGAACTATCTAAGGCAAGTGTACACTCTTCCTCTGCAATATGGATGTGAATAGCCAAATCCGGGTTGCTGATACGTACGGAAGGACGGTTGCCTGTCTTTTCGCGGAAATAGTCGACTACCGCATCTTTCACTTTGTATGCCACGAATTTAGAATGACGGAATTCATTAGAGAACACTACGGCATCCACCGAGAAACTACTCATGTTGTCCAGATAGTTTTCCCATGCGATACTCTTTACGGCCTCATACACTTCGTCGGCAGTTTTCGCAGTAAAATGTTTGATAGGTTTTAAGATACGGATGGCAGTACGAAGGCAGAAATTAGCCTTATACATCATGGCTTTGTCTCCGGTGAAAGAAACCATACGTCGTCCGATTTCAATGTTGCTGGCTCCTAATTCCGTGAGTTCCTGTGCCAGAACTTCTTCCAGTCCCTGGAAGGTCTTGGCGATAAGCTCGAATTCTTGATTCATCTTAATAAAATTACGTAATTTCAGTTGATTGGGCAAAAATACGAAATTTCAGGTTGCTAGTCAACTGTGTATAAAGAAAAGATGGCTTATGAAAATGATTTTCTCATAAGCCATCTTTATCTATATAAAGTCTGTTAAATATTACCAATCTGGGTTATTGGGAGCCAAATTAGGATTGATAGAAATTTCATTGATAGGAATGGATAATAAGTAATGTTTAGGTTCTTCAAATACAGCCTGCGTTTTTACTCTTTTTCCATAAATATCCAATGCTCCTTCTGTGGTAAGGCCAAGTTCTTCTTTCATATCGTTTATTTGTTCTGTAGTATACAAACTAGCATCAGGAATAATACCAGCTCTTACTACTACACTAGCATCCAGTCGTTTACCACAAGCCCATCTTCTTAGGTCATCGTATCTATAACCTTCACCGAATAATTCAATACGGCGTTCTCTTCTGATTTCACGAATTAAATTAGCATTGCTACCCTTGATGTTTGGATATTCTTTTTCCAGTTTGGGATCAGCTACTGGATTAACGGTCAATGGATGATTGAAACCAACGCGCTTTCTGAGTTCATTGATTGTTCTTCCAAGTTCTGTATTATCCAGTACTCCTAATTCTGCTCCTGCTTCAGCACGGATTAAAAGGATTTCTCCGTATCTGAAAATGGGAGCGTCAATGCTACCTTTATGGTGGTCTGAAGAAAACTCAGATGTTTTATAGAATTTTGCAATAGCATAACCTGTAGAAGAAGAACCATCCGCACCAGTTGCTACGATATTGGCAATATTGGATGCTTTACCGTGCAAATAATATGTATATTCTCCATCTTTCGGGGTAGCTATGGTTTGCAATAATCTAGGATCTCTATTTTCTAATTCTGCAATAATTCCCGTATGTGTGGTATGTCCTGCGCATCCGCATAGTGAAATTGGTTTTCCTGTAGTTGCGCATAAATAATCTTCTACTGCGTCTCTACTTGCGCCAATAGGAGTTTCTCCTACTCCGATTTGTCGGGTAACATTATTACCTTTACCTAAAGAAGGATCGTATTCTTTAGCCAAAATTACTTCTGGATTATTATTGTAATTTTCTTGTGTAAATAATTCATGATATGCCGTTTTAGGCGAACTTCCTTTAAATATAGAGTAACCATATTCTTCTTTCATCAATTCGCCTGCAGCGTCGTATGCTTCCTGCAAGAATTTTACGTCGCCTTCTATGTTATGATATCTTCTCCATGTACCTTCAAATAAGCACATTCTGGCTTTTAGTGCGATTGCTGCATCTTTTGAAACTCGGCTTACTCCCACTTTAGATTTAGGAGAAAGCAGATTGATGGCCTTTTCAATATTTAAAAGTAAGCTATCGGCAACAAGTATTCTGGAATCACGTCCTTTATACATTTCCTCATCACCAGGGTTCAAAACTGTGGTATACCAAGGTACATCACCATACACACTTAACTTATTAAAGTAATCTAAGCATTTAAAGAAGTAGATTTCTCCTGCATATTGATTCTTTTCAGCTTGAGTTGCTGGAGATGATTGATAGTTCATCAAGAAATCGTTGCATGCACGTATATTTTCCCATTGCCACTCTGTATCCTTGGCTTCTGTAGGAGCCACATGCAAGCCAAAACTTTTTACATTATATTCCCATGTAAAAATATTATCCGATTCAAATTCTTTTTCCAGCATACCAAAACTGTAAGACAAAGGATCACCATGACCTTTTATCAGTTTTGGATAGAAGTTGTTGCAATATTGTTGTAGAGCAGTACCAGTTGCAGTAGTGAAAAACTGATCCTTTGTTACTGAGTCTAACGGCTCCCTGTCAAGGTAGTCGCAACTTTGAAAGCTAAGTGCCAACAATGTGGCATATAATATAGTTTTTTTCATAATACAATAAGCAAATTTAGAATGTAACATTAATACCAAATGAATAAGATCGGCAGAATGGATATTTCGTCATTCTTTCTTCCAAGCTACCATCATCTTTTGTATCTCCTGTAGAGTCTGGATCCAAGTATTTATATAAGCCGGTAGCTTCCCATAAGTTTTGTCCACTTGCAAAGACTTTCAATTGTGAGATACCTAATTTAGATACCCATGATGTCGGTAAAGTATAACCGATTGTCAAATCTTTCAAGCGGATATAAGATGCGTCTTGCAGGTATTTTGTTTGAATCTGACGGCTTCTCGTTGTATTTGTGGGTACTGGGAAATAGGCATTAGGATTGGTTTCACTCCATACGTCATTTATATGGGTTTCATTTAATGCACTCCACCATTGACCTGTGTATCCCCAGAAGACTGTATTGTTATCTCCTAACCATAAGTCTCTTTTCATTACACCTTCAAATAAAGCTCGGACATCAAATCCTTTCCAGTTTAATCCTAAATTGATATTGAAACGGTATCTCGGTGTCTGATTGCCGATGATTTTTTTATCACCATGGTCATTTAATTGATTTTTTCCGTAAGTAATCACACCGTCACCGTTCAAATCTGCATATTTTATATCACCAGGAAGCCAAGTTCCGCTAATTTCTTTTTGGCGTACTTTCATTGTCTCAGCTTCTGCGTCATCTTTAATGAATCCTTCGGTTACGTATCCCCAAATGTCGCCTAAACGCTGGCCTTCATAGTAGTCACCAAGGTATCCAGTCGGATTGTCATATTTGGTAATGGTTGAATAACTGTCTGAAATACCAATTCCGATGTTATAATTTAAAGTAGAACCGGCTACATCGTTGATATTGTCATTCCAGTTAAGTGTCAACTCCCAACCATTTGTTCGCATATTGGCCAAGTTTTCTTTACCTCCTGTAGATCCCATTGTAGCAGGGTAGGCTTTGGATACGACCATATCATTTGTATAACGTAAGAAATAATCAAATGAAGCAGTCAGCCTGTTATTTAATAATCCTAAGTCTATACCAAAGTTTGCAGTAGTTACTTTTTCCCATGTTACATTATTGTATGCCAGTGAAGCAGGAGTAATACCGTTAGCAAGTTTGCCGCCAATCAAATAATTTAGCTGTTTGAATCCCATCAGGCTTAAGAAGTCAAAGTTGCTGTTTGTTACCTGATTTCCTAAGCTACCTAAAGATGCGCGTAGCTTCACATTGTCGAAAATCTTTTTAGCTGGTTCAAAGAACTTTTCTTCTGAAAGTCTCCATCCCAAAGAAGCAGAAGGGAAGAATCCCCAGCGGCTGTCTGATGCATATTTTGAAGAACCGTCATAACGTCCGTTTACTTCTACCAGATATTTCCCAGCATAGTCATAGTTTAATCGGAAGAAAGCACCTTGAACTGCCCAAATGGTAGCTTCTTCTTCCAGTTTCTGTTTAGTGTTTGCCCAGTCAATAATAGGAGCATCATTCAGGTATAAGTCTGTTACATAGCCATAAAAATTGCTAGTCTTTTTACTTTCCTGGTTGTATCCTACCATGGCAGTAAAAGAATGAGATTTAGGCAATTCAAACTTATATTCAGCCCAAAGATTTAATGCCTGATAAGTGTCATCATATTTTTTTAATGAAACACCGTTAGGTTCTCCTTTGGCAATCTGTGATCCATCAGGTTGTTTCTGATAAATTGTTTTATTATGAGCGCGTTCATCTCT
Source organism: Phocaeicola sp. ICN-14070 (assembly GCF_037892625.1). Taxonomy (NCBI): domain Bacteria; kingdom Pseudomonadati; phylum Bacteroidota; class Bacteroidia; order Bacteroidales; family Bacteroidaceae; genus Phocaeicola; species Phocaeicola sp. ICN-14070. Next base: position 25,772 of record NZ_JBBKBF010000057.1, read on the forward strand.
GAATAAACGGTTTCCTGTATAGTCTCCCTTGATAGATAATCCTTTTAATGGGGTTAAATTGAAAGATCCTGTATACCATATATCATCGTATATGTTCTTTTTGCGTCCGGCTTGTGCCAGCATTCCTGCAATATTAAAGTTGAAGTTCGAGCCTGCTACAGCTGCAAAGTCTCCATCTGGTAAGTATACAGGGATGAAGGGGAATGCACGGTAAACTTCATAATAAGGATCCTCACTTGTATAATGGTTTGAGTTTGGTTCATTTATTTCACTTCTATTATATTTTGTTCTAAATCCAATTTCTAACCAGTTTGTTACTTTTGAAGTGAAATTAAATGACATATTGATACGTTTATATGTATCTGTACCAAAAGCCAATAAGCCATCTTGCCCTTTGTATCCTAATGAAGCGTAGTATGCGGTTTTTTCGCTACCACCTCTCAAACTTGCATTATGTTGCTGCATAAAGGCTGCGTTCTTATAGAAGATATCCATCCAGTCTGTATTTCCAGCATAGGCCCATTCTCCGTTTGCTGTAAATTTGTTTCCCTGTGTGTTTTCCCATGCTGTTGGGCGAGTGGGATCTTGCATATAGGCGTCTACGGCTGCGATTAGTTCGTCGCTCCAGTATTGGGTTCCACTGGTGTTTTTAGATTCTGTATTCATCGCTCTTAGCCATTGATCTGCCGGTAAACTATGGGGTAATCTGGATGGTGTAGACCATGAAAAGTTATTATTGTAGTTGAAGGTTATCTTTTCTCCTGTTTTCCCTTTTTTAGTTGTAATTAATACAACTCCAAATGCTGCTCTAGCACCATATACAGCAGCAGAAGAAGCATCCTTCAAAACAGAAATACTTTCAATGTCTTGAGGATTAATCAATGAAATATCATTTGTTTCCACACCATCTACAAGAACGAGGGCAGAACCTCCATTTAATGAAGTTAACCCACGTACATTAATACTTGTTTCAGCATTTGGGTTACCATTGGCAAATGAAATGTTCAGGTTAGGAATAACACCTTGTAAACCTTGAGCTAAGTTAGCGATAGGTCTGTTTTCCAGTACATCACTCTCAGCCATTGCTACAGAACCTGTTAGATTTACTTTTTTTTGGGTTCCGTATCCTACTACAACAACTTCTTCTAGCGTTTTTGTATCGTCTTCTAGTACGACTGAAATTGGAGTTCCTTTCCATACAACTTCTTTGGTTAAATAGCCCACAAAAGAAACTTGAATTACGGCTCCTTTTTCTACATTCGGAAGCTCAAAATTTCCATCAAAGTCAGTGATAGTACCAATTGTTGTGCCCTTGACCAATACAGATGCACCAATAACACTTTCACCAGACGCATCTTTTACAACTCCTGAGCACGTTGATTTTTGTTGTACAATGTCTGAATTAGCCATTATGGATGGCTGTTCTGCATACAGCAGCTGTGTGGTTCCACCAATAGTTAGTAGTAACGCACCTAGTAATTTCAGTTTACTCATAGTTCTTAAAATTAAGGTATATAGAATTTATTGATAATTTTCAATAGATTCGGTATTAGATTGGTTAACTAAATTGTACATAATTCTATATGTTTGTATAGGAATATATTCTTTATGCATTCCAAACTGAATTCAAATATAAATGTATATTTCTAAATATCCAAAATTTTACAACTATATATTAAAAGAAATTATCTGAAGTTTATATTTTTGGCAATAGTTCGTTAAAAATTCGCCAAGCCTAAGCGGCTCTGGCAGTAAATAAAATGAGTTCTTTGAAAAGTTTGTCAATAACTTGCATGTCTGGGTTAATCCCG
>NZ_JBBKBF010000058.1:0-25847 GCF_037892625.1 Phocaeicola sp. ICN-14070
CGTTTTGTTTTGAATGCACTTGAGCTTTGGAGGTGTACTGAATTTGGTTGTGCGTTTTCAATAAAAAGGGTGATTGTTGTAAGGCTTTTGAGAAAGTTTTCTAATTTTGCATATTACGTAACTATCTGAATCAGGATGAAGGATAGAAGCGTATGCGCAGGTACAGCCTTAACTGGAAATGTACAGAAAACCGGTAGAGAAAGTGCTTGTTTATGGTAAAGCGGAATTTAAGATAGAATATGATAGAGCAAGTTTTGATTGAGAATTACAAGTCCATTAAAGACTTGTCGCTGCCTTTGAGTCGGCTGAATGTATGGGGCACAGAACGAAACGTATATTGAGGGTTGGGAGAAAAAGACATCAAAGCTATTGATATACAAAAGGTTGTGCAAGATATGAGTGGATGGCTCTGCAAAACGAAACGTTTACGTGGGTTTAATTTGCAGCTACATTTAGGTGCTTTTTAGGCATACAGATTTGCAGATAGGTTTAATTGGGTTTACATAGGGCTTACATGGTTGATTCGGGTGGGGGAGTGCATGGCAGCTGCGGCTGCTTTTTTTGTACCTGATTATTTGATATAATATTGCTTAATTTATTCCATATAATAGATATTTGGTATATTTGTAGCAAAATATTATAAACTATGGCAAAGGTAATACATGTGCATTTGACGCACGGAATAGAAGGAACAAAGCGGAAAGATTGGTATTTCAGCAGCATTTCGGCGGTTTATACCGTTTTTACAGCTGAACAGGTGGGTGCAACGAAGAATTATTTGCTGCATGCAGGATTGTCCGGGAACGGTACTATATGCACCAAAAAGGCTATAATAAAGCAATCTACGCTCATTTCTTGCGGGCGTAGTGGAAATGTATCAGACGAATAATAAGCGGGCAAAAACGCAATAAAAATGGCTTTAGAATGATCCGGTGTGGGGAGGTTGTTATACCTCCCTTTTTTTGTGCTTGAAATCGGTCTTTTTTGACGCTGGATATTCAGGTGGATGTTCAAAGTGGATATTCACTTTTATAGAACTGGATATTCAAAATATGGTTTTGGCGGTGTGCGATACAGACGTACTAAAATACTATAATTTTAAAAATACCCCTCGTTTTTTATTTGATAGCCCCCCCCTAAAAACCTATCATTTTTCACGCTTTAGTTTTTAAATGCCCTAATATCAGTGTTTTTATACCCATATATGAAGGTAGGGGAGGGGGATTGCTTGGGAGGGGGACATCATGGGGGATGATAGGGGGTACGCTTCGTTTCCCATCACCGGTGTATGGTAACAGTAAATCCGCCTACCCGACATTTGCAGTACCGGAAATGTGTGCATCCGACACATGTTTTCCCTTTTCGATTGTCATTTGGCGAATCTGTTCTTTAAGCCTTCCTATTTCTTCTGCCTGCTCTCTTATTATAGACAAGAAAGATTCAGTGGTACTATTATTTGTTTCCTCATGAAGTATATTGTTTTGATTCTTTGCGGCTTTAACTGCTTTCAACTTAGCTTGTGCTTGCTCTTCTGTCATTTCCCCCTTAATAATTGGCAAATCTGATTCATAGTAAGTTTCTTCAATTATAGGATTCCCTTCCCCAGTAAATAACCATCGAAGGTTGATGAATACAGAATATCCTGACATTATAAACCTTTTAAAAAAGTCATAGCTTGGAGCAGACTTTCCGCTTACTATATCATAGATAGTTTGGGCTCTACTGTACCCTAATGCATTGGCGAACTTATTTGGATTAGTGTGCAAGATAAATATAACTTCTTCTATTCTTGCAGATATTTCTGTATTTTTTTCTTTCATATCTTTTGTTATTACAGGATTTTCTGTATATTTGCAGCGTGTTCAAAAAAGAACACCGCGCCAAAGATACAAAAAAGGCGTGTGATTAGCGATTTTTAAGTATAAGATTATGAAAGAGACATTATTGAAAAAGGTAAAACCGGAAACATTGGAAAAACTCCTCAGTGCGGTTGGTGATGTTCTTAATGAAATCAAGGATGCAGTACCTAACAAGAATGAAAGGTTCCGAGATGAATCATATACATCTTTACTCGTGATGAACTATGATACGTTTCAGACACTAAGGTGGCACGAACAGAAGAAACAAGAAGATAAAGATACTCAGGATAACCCAGCGTGACGACCCGGAAGGCGTTAAGAGACGGGTGACGGTGTGGAAAGACACACGGGAGTGCATGGTTCTTGCGCCGGGGTTCGATTCCCCGGACTCCCTCCAATATTAATCATTAAAATAAGTGAGATATGAACAAGAGGTACATTCACATTACGAAAGCTGACCGCGACTTTATCGCAAAGGCCCTCAACGTGACAGAGAAGACTGTTTATAACGCTATCCGGTTTGATGACCGTCGTGGTAACTCCGAACTTTCTGCAAAGATCCGTAAGTTGGCCATGGACCGTGGCGGTATTGTGATGGTTGTTATTCCGGAGGTGGAGGTTTTTCACGACTATGACAAAGTATCCCGCCTATATTGTCCCAATGGTGCTCTTATAGAGTTTGACCGCAAGGATGGTAGCGGCCAGGTAATATTCAAAGGAGAAACAGTGAAGACTTACGAGCATGTGATGGTTTCGGAAATTGACCACATAAAAGCGTTTGCATCTGCATTGAGATAGGAGGTGACTATGTTGGTGTATTACGGTAACATACAGTGTATTTCTGCACGAGAGCTCATCGATGGCGGCTATATCACCGAATCCTGTTATAGGAACTGGGTGAACCGTGGTCGTATCAAGGTGGTGCGCCGTGGTGGAGGTGCTGCTGGAAATTGCGCGTTGGTCGCCCTCAATAGTCTGCCTACCGAGTGCCTGGAGCGGGTAAAGGAAGACAACCCCGGAGGAACAGAGCAGGCACTTCGCCACTGGATACTGTCAAACTATGTGTTGGATCAGGCTGCAGTAGCTTATTTCTTGGATTGGGCCTCCCATTCTTCCAGCAACAGAGCTACAGACGAACTTGCCCGGAAATATGCGGTGAATGCTTCAGTTCTGAATACTTGTATCAAGCTTTATAACAGAAGCAACGATTACCGCAAACTGATGGGTGAAAAATATAACTGGGACATGATGGCCACTACCATCGAGACCTTACGCGAAGACTTTGGTCATGACCTTCCTGCCAGTACCCTGCGTTTCCGCAAGAAAGTGAACGAATACAAGCAGTACGGTTACGAATGTCTGATAACCGGAAAATTCGGCAACCAGAACAAACGGAAGGTAACTCACATGGACGAACGCCTGGTGATGAGTTTGAAAGTACTTCCCAACCAACCATACGGCAGTGATGTGCATGAAATGTATCTGTCGTTTGTATGCGGTGAGCTGGAAGTATGGGATCTGGAAACAGGGGAGATATTCAATCCGGAAAACTTTACGGATAAGAACGGGGAACCGAAAGAACTGAGCGAAAGCACTATCCGGAACATTCTGAACAACCCGGCAAGCCAGCTGCTGATAGAAAAAGCCCTGCGTGGACGTATGGAGTTCTATCATGAGCAAATGCCGCACATGCACCGTCATGGCGGTGAGTTCTCACTGTCACAAATTACGATGGATGACGTGGATTTGCCGCGCAGAATGAAAGGCGGCGAGTATGTGCATGCCTATTATGCTTATGATGTGGTGAGCCAGTGCCGTATCGGTTTGGCCTACGGGCGGGATAAGGATGATGCCTTGGTAGTGGACTGTTTCCGTGATATGTTCCGGCTCATCGAACGCAACGGATGGGGCATTCCAGCCGGTATTGAGGTGGAGCAGCACTTGATGAGCAAGTATAAAGGAGGATTTCTGAAGGCAGGTGAGGTATTTAAGTTTGTGCATTTCTGTGCCCCACAGAACTCACAGGAGAAATATGCTGAAGCTCTGAACGGTGCGTTCAAGACAACCATAGCACATAAGAACCATGAAGCCATTGGCCGCTGGCATAACAAAGGTGCACGGCGGGTGGACCAGAAGAAAGTGAGTGACAGCAGCAACCACACCTGGGAAGACAGAAAGTATTATACGTTTGAGGAGCTTGTGGCGGACGACCGGCGCGATTGTGAAGAATGGAACAATACGCTTCACCCCAATCAAAAGAAATATCCCGGAATGACCCGTTGGGATGTGCTCGTAGCCAAAATCAATCCGACCCTTCGACCGCTTGATAAACTGACCTTGAGCAGATATATCGGAGAAAAGGTAGATACCAGTATTCGTAGAAATTCCACAGTACGTGTGGCAAATGCGGACTGGTGGCTGAGCGGTCCGGAAGTGCTGGAGCAGCTGGAACCAAACAACCGCAAGGTGACGGCCTACTTCCTGCCGGATGAAGAGGGCAAGCCTACGGATGTCTTCCTGTACCAGAACGACCGCTACCTTGACAAGGTTCGTCCGGTAGTGACTTACAACCGGGTGATGGCAGAACAGACCGAAGAAGACCGGGTAGCCTATACAGAGCAAAACAAAGTTCTGAGTCATTTCAGCAAATACCTCAATGACCACGCCATCGGAAAGGTGGGAACCGGTACACCGGATCAGCCAACAGATGACCCGGAAGAGGAACTGGAACTTCCCCCGGTGGAACTATCCGATGATTTGCCAGCCGATTTGTCGGCAGATCCGGAATCTGATTATGAATGGCACTCCGGAATAAGCGAGGCAATGAGAGCCATCAGTGATATGTAAGAACAGAATTAGAACAACATTAAAATAGCGTTAGAATTATGATTACAGAAGCACAAAAACAGAAGATTTTAGCAGCGATAGCCGCCAACCGTGCGAACTATCCCAGTGATGCCAAGCATGCTGCCTCTTTGGCCATCAGTACGTCTGTGTACAGTGCAATCAAGAACGGACAGACAGACAAAGCCCTGAGCGATGCCAACTGGATAAGCATTGCCCGCAAATTAGGGGTGAACCTCCGTGGTGAAATGGAATGGAAAGCAGCCAAGACCCCGACATTTGAATATATCACAGCCCAGCTGGAGTTTTCACAGCAGTCCAGCCTGTCGGGTATCTTGTGCGACATGCCCAATATCGGCAAGACTTTCACGGCACGTTATTATGTGCAGAGCCACAAGAATGCCGTTTATATCGACTGCTCGCAGGTAAAGACCAAATTGAAGCTGGTACGCAAGATTGCTGCAGAGTTTGGTGTGGACAGTAAGGGAAAGTATTCTGACGTGTATGAAGACCTGGTATATTACCTCCGTTCGATGGAAACCCCGCTTATCATCCTCGATGAAGCAGGCGATCTGCAGTATGAAGCTTTCCTTGAACTGAAGGCCTTGTGGAATGCCACTGAACGCTGCTGCGCCTGGTACATGATGGGGGCAGACGGATTGAAAGAGAAAATCAACCGCTCCATAGAATGCAAGAAGGTGGGTTATACCGAAATGTTGAGCCGTTATGGTGACCGGTACAGCAAGGTGACTCCGGATGATGGCAAGGAGCGCGAACAGTTCTTGAACAACCAGGCACGTATTGTAGCCAAGGTAAATGCCCCGGCAGGTGCTGATATAGCCCAGATTGTACGGAAGACACGCGGTGGTTTGAGAAGAGTTTATACTGAGATTGAAAAACTTAAAATGACAGCGGAATAATGAAGCGTGCGTACAGTCCGAAGGAAATAGCCGCCAAGAAATGGGTTACTCTGCCGTGGAATGAGAAATGGAGCAAACCTTTCGGGTTCCCGGCAGAGAACGCTTCGTGGTTCATCAGCGGTGCCAGTGCCAGCGGGAAGAGCAGTTTTGTAATGCAGCTTGGAAAGGAACTGTGTAACTATGGGACGGTGCTGTACATGAGTTACGAAGAGAAAATCAACCAAAGTTTCCAACGGCGTATGGAGTATTTGAAGATGAATGAGGTGCAGGGTAAGTTTCGCGTGGTGACAGAAGGCAGTCTGGAGGAAGTGATTGCCCGGCTGAAAAAGCCGAAAAGCCCGAAGTTCATCATCATTGATTCCTTTCAGGTGGCCGGGTGGGACTATCCGCAGGCTGTGGAACTGATGGAAACCTTTCCGAAGAAATGTTTCATCTGGATCAGCCAGGAAAAGAAGAGCCAGCCAATGGGTGGCGGTGCTGTAAGATTGAAATATATCTGTGATATGAAGATTCGAGTGGTCGGTTATAAAGCTTATTGTCAAGGCCGCGCCATTGGAGACCCGGGAAGCTATTATGTGGTATGGGAGGACGGAATCATTCAAACAAGTAATAATTTACCAAAGTGATTATGGATAATAACGAAAAGGCTTTTGAAAGCTACACCGGAACGGAAGTGTTCCAGATTCTGCTGGACGGAAGTTCCAGCAGGGCAGTGTTGGATGACTGGCTGGAGCGAAACATCCAAAGTGACCTGAAAGTGAGAAGAGCGAAAACGCCCGGTCATGTCGTAATAGAAACGGGTGATGTCTTGTTTGCACGTAATGTGCTGATATGGAATCCAAGTTGTAAAGTCAACATCAAAAAGAAGTGATATGGAAAAAGACAAAGTTTACATCAGTGGGGCAATAGCCCACTACAATATCGATGAGCGCAAAGGTGCGTTCCTCGATGCTGAAAACAGATTGCGTGCTATGGGGTTCAATCCGGTGAATCCATTTAAAAACGGACTTCCGGATGAAGCACACTGGAGAGAGCACATGCGGGCGGATATACGCCTGTTGCTGGATTGTGAGTATATCTATATGCTGAAGGATTGGGAACTGAGCAAAGGTGCTAAACTGGAGCTTGATGTGGCCAGTTCGTGTGGCATTAAAGTATTGTTTGAGTTAAAATGGTCGATATGGGAAAAATAAAAATGGAAACCGGTGTTGTGGTGATGACGTTGACTGCTACGGTATATAGAGGAAATATTCGTGAAATCCAATCTTCACGCATAGGATTTTGCGGGGAGTACAACAAGGAAATACTTTCTAAAATGGGTGCTGAATTCAAAAAGATATTTGCTGGGCAAATTGAGGCTGAATACAAAGCTAAATCAGTGAAGACGGATAAGATAATTTATCGTGTCAGTACCAAATCAACTGAATGTGAAATGATTCTTAATGGCAAATGATATGGCACAGGAAGTAACCAATTTCGCCCGGTTCTATGCATTGTTCAACAAGCTGCCCTGTACAGGAGACCGGGAAGAATTCAAGAAAAGCATTGTGCTGCAGTACACGTGGAACCGGACGGACAGTCTGAAGGAAATGACAGCCAAGGAGTATGAAGCCTGCTGTACGGCTCTGGAGAAGCTGAGCGGACAAGACGAATGGCGACAGAAGCTGCGTGAGGAGCTGCGGCGGAAACGGAGTCTCTGTCTGAACCTGATGCAGAAGCTGGGCATAGATACATCCGACTGGGCACGAATCAATGACTTCTGCAGTAATCCCCGAATAGTCGGCAAGGCGTTCAGACAGATTACGGTGGACGAACTGGATGAACTGGCGGTAAAGCTTCGGTCCATACAACGGAAAGGCGGCTTGAAGCCCAAGAAAGAAAAGCAAACGATTAACCCCGTGAGCATGGTATCACTCATTCAGATTGACCCTGATGCTCCGGCAAACTGATAGGATATGGAAAATAGAAACACAAAGATTTTAGAGAATCTGAAAAAGGAAATCAACCTGCTTGCCTCTGATATGGAGAAGCAAGATGCAGCCGAGTTTTATAGCGAACTGGCTGACTGGGCATACGCCAACGGAGAGGCTATGCTGATGGAAGATGAACCTGAAATGCAGGATTATGAAAACCAATAACCCCAAAAAACAAGAATCATGGAAGAAATGAAACAAACGACCGTGGTAATGACGGCAGAGGAAAAGGCGGAATTTGAAGCCTTCCAGAGAGAAAAAGCAAAGAAAGCGGCAGAGGAAAAAGCCAAGAATGACCGCGAAATGTACAAACAGATGGTGGATGAGGAGATAGCCAACTCCATTCCGGTACTGCTGGGCATCAGTGAGCAGATCAAGGCAAGCAAGCAGACTGTGATGGACAACTTCAAAACCATTCTGGAAATGAAGGCAGACCTTTTCAAAACCAAGGTGAAGGATGACCAGCGCAGCCATACCTTTACTAACAGTGAAGGCGACAAACGAATCACGCTGGGTGTGTATGTGACCGACGGTTACCGTGACACGGTGGAAGACGGTATAGCCATTGTGAAGGAATATATCGAAGGCTTGGCCAAAGATGAAAAAACCAAGGCACTGGTGAGCATGGTGCTTCGTTTGTTGGCCCGTGATGCCAAGGGTACGCTGAAGGCTTCACGCATTGTGCAGCTTCGCAAAGTGGCCATGGAAACCGGAGATGAACGTTTCATTGAAGGTGTACGCATCATTGAGGAAGCCTACCAGCCGGAAGTGAGCAAACAGTTCATCCGTGCTGAAATCAAGAACGAAAACGGAATGTGGAAACCTATCCCTCTGGGAATGACAGAATCATAAATTATAGAACTATGATACAAGAAGTGGAGAAATCTCCGAAAGTAGCCCTGTGCCGTGCTTGTCACGGTACAGGTAAAGTGAAGAAAGTTGTAGAATATCCCTCTCGGATCTTTGGAAAGAAGCGAAGCGAAACCGTTGAGGAAGTCTGCAGACAGTGCGAAGGAAGTGGCCGGGTAACGGTAAGCGCAAAAATGACGCTTGACATCCGTCCCTATAAACCTAAAGTAAAACCATCTATGAACGATTAAACCTATATGGGAAAGCGGCACGGAGTTAGTTATCAGAAGCGTGTAGCAGAAGTAAACAGGATATATGACCATTATGCCAGTCACGGTGTACCGAACCGTGAAATATGGCGGCGGTACATATATCCTGTGTATGCTATTAGTGAGCGTACATTCTACAATATGCTTAAAGCGTCCGCAGACCCTAAAAACGATTTGCCGGACGATACGGTACAATTGAAATTTAACTTTGATTGGGAATGAACGAAGACGTTAAAAAAGTAGTGGCCCGGATACTGAAAGACATTCAGGTGGAAATGAGCGATGAGTTTGACAAGAACTTTGAGCGGCAGGCTTTTTTCAGTGAAAAATGGCAGCGGCGGAAAAGCCCCATCCGGGATGAAGGCAGAGCCATACTGACAGATACCGGGGCGCTTCGGAAAAGTATTGGGAGCCGGACGACGGAAAACAGCATCACTTTCTTTACCTCTCTGCCCTATGCGGCCATTCATAATGATGGTGGTGAAATAGTGGTGACGGGGCGAATGAAGCGTTTCTTCTGGCATAAGTATTATGAGGCCACCGGGGCGTTCGGGAGAAGGAAGGACGGAAAGCTGCGGAAAGACAAACGAAATGCCCGGCTTGATACAGAAGCCGATTTTTGGATGTTCATGGCTTTAAAGAAAGAAGGAAGCACCATCAAGATACCCCGCCGCCGTTTCCTCGGCACATCGCCTGAAGTGGAAAAAGCCGTCCGTGAGATTGTAGAAGAGAACCTAACAGAGTATTTCACCATTGAATATAATATCATAAGAAAATGAGAAAAGAACTTTATCGGCTGCTTTGCAGCGAACTGAAGGCCATTGACCTTATCAAGCACATAGACTTGTGGAACCACAATGTGGAGTTCATCGAGCAGGAAGAGAACTGGGAGCGTCCGGCTGTCTTTGTGGAATTCTGCCCTATACAGTGGAATGCGATTGTTCCCGGTGTGGAATACCGGGCAGAACCTTTAATCAAGCTGCACATCGTGACAGACTGGGAAGGTTCGAGTGCTGATGGAAGCGAGCTGCAGGAAGATGCGCTGAAGGTGTTTGACCTGCCCGGGCTGATTCATGCACGGCTTGCCGGCTTGAGTGGGGAAACCTTTCTGGAGCTGGACCTGGTGGAGAGTGATACCAATCACAACCATGAGGATATTGTGGAAAGTATTGAGGTGTACCAGTGTGTGGCTATCAAGCGGATGCAATAGCCGTCTTTATTAGAAAGGGAAAGCCGTGGACGTATAAATTACCGTCTGCGGCTTTTTTGTTCAATACAGGCAAAGTAAACGACATCAGGCGGCTTTTTTCTTGTAAAGCATCATATCCGTGTAAGAAGAGCTGTAATTCATGTGAGCATTGAATTCCACCTTTGTGCAGTTTTCAAAAGGATTACCCAAATCCCTGTTTCTACCTATCCATTCACACAACTCCAGAATTGAAGATTTGTTGGAAGTGAAATATACGTATGAATGCCCCTTCAGTACATTCAGCACATCCAGGTAGTCGGCCATATTCCAGTACATGTTATAGGTTCCTACGTCAGTGGACAGATAGGGCGGATCAACAAGAAATACTACCCCAGGAATATCTTTATACCGGTTGAACACTTCTTTGTAATCGCAAGATACGATTTCCAACCCTTCAAGATAGTCCGCACATTCCGGGTAGCCGGTCTTACGTATATTGTTGTACAGAGCTTCCTTCCGCATATCCTGAACAGACAGTTTGTATTTCATGGAAAACAAGATAGAGGAGGAGAGGGTAATGAAATCCACATATCCGGTGGTATTCTCTTCCTGCTCGATGCGGCTTAATATTCGTTCACGCAGTTCCCCTTTAATGATTTTATGACGTGGTACGGAATTCCCTACCATTTCGCGAATGTCAGCAAGCAACTGATTTGTCTGCGGAATATGCTTCATGCGGAAGCGGTAGTTATCGAAGTCATTATAGATAACAGTAGAGTGGGGTTTGAGGGATTTGGCAATGTGAGATAATAGTCCAGAGCCACCGAACAGGTCAACAAACAATGTTCCATCCGGATATTGCTCCAGCACTTTCATGAACTCCTTGGCGAACATGCGCTTTTGCCCGACAAATGGGAGAGGGGCTGACAGATACATCTTTCTCATACGTTCAATTCAAATTTTACATTTTCATTGCCGGCAAGCAGCTGTTCTGTTTTGTCGATGTTGTTTTCGTAAATATGCACGTTCCCCAGATTCAGGGTGATGGATTTTAGCGGCAACTCAATCTGCCTTGATATTAAGTACAAATGATAAATATCTGCCGGCAGTCCTAAATTTGCATCACTGCTTCGCTGATAGGCAGTCATGACCAGTTCTCCTTGCTCTATCTGGAACTGAACAAGACTAAGGCATGGAGCCTGGTTACTTTCTGTTCCTGTAGATCCGAGAAACAATATATAGTTTTTGCTGTTCCTTTTTTCCCTGTTTATGCGTTCGATGAGTGGCGGCAGTTTTTCAAAATAGGTTGGGTAGCTGTTCACAAGGATTGAGCCGCAGTAGTCCCACCAGTTGATGCCGACCTCTCTGTATCTTTCCACGTTGCGCTCGCCTCTCATAAACAGTTGTAGCTCGTTTTTTAACTTCTTCCGCGCTATGGTATGCCCTTCGAATATATCCAGAAGGTCGGCAGGGAGCAGCGTCAGCTGTTCATTCAGCAGGTAGCGGATATTCCCTTTCTTATTGCTTTGCATCTTTCCGGATGAAAGCACCTTGCCTAAGATTTGATAATATTTGTTCATGATATGAATGTTGTTTATTGCGATACAAAGGTAGGGTAGGGGAGTTTGCCTTTAATCTTGGGAAGTCCTGATTACACTGCACACAAATTGCAGTCGGTTTTAAAACGCCTGATCAGGTCATATACCTTTCGTTCACTGATGCCATATCGTAGGGAAAGCGTTGCTACGATATAAGACACTTTTTCACCATTGGTATGCAACTTGTTATATTCATTATATAGTTCTATATATTGCACATCATCGGGTCGTATGCCCATGTAATGGCATGTTTTTAAAAGCTCCCTGTTCAATTTTAGTATCTCAATTACTTTCATATCCAGTTAAATTTTGTACATTTGCACTGTCTCACTTATTTATGCGCTTTATGCGTACATCTTAAAAAAAACGCAGAACCGCGAGCGAGGGTATTTGCCCCCGGTCGCGCGGTTCTGCGTTTTTGGTGTTAATAAGTAAGTGAGACGACTAATTAACAGGCCGGGGGCTTTTTTTATCCCTCCCCCGTGGGATTGTCAATCATTCAATCCGGTATAATTCCAAATTGAACTTATCCTTCTTCTTCCAGCCTTCAGCCAGAGCCTTTTGGATATACCTTACCGCTTTCGTATAGAAGTCCTTCAATTCATCCAAATTATCAAAGGTATGGTATTCGGGTTGCTCATCCGAACCGAATTTGAATGTAACTGGAAGGGTCTCTCCGCCCGTCTGAACAGCCAAGTCGTATGCTGCCTTATAGTTGTACTGGTTTTCTGTAGAAAGCCATACAGGGGCATCCTTATACACGAATCCGGACAGGATAGCTGCATCAGTCTGGCTGTTATACCAGGACATAACCAATGTGCGGATTTCTTCATCAGTGGGCTTATGGCTGAACTCCTCTTCCATGTAGGAGGCAGAGCCGTTCTCTTTCTCCTGCACATCCCAGCGGATGCGCCATTTGTCTTTAACCGGGTTCGTGCATTCCATCAGCGACACACCGGCACTTCCTTCAACTCTTCTCATGTAAACACGTATTTGGTTCTACCTTTGCCGAAGGTCTCTGTCTTGATGGTCGTTTCAAACGGAAAGCCATCCGGCATTTCTTTCACTTGTGCGAGAATATTCTTCATTTCCTCGCTGTTGGTGAAGAATTTCTTTGCCTCGCCGTTCACTTCGATGGCCACAATACAGCGGTCTTCTCCCTGCTCGGTCTTGATACCGGTCTCAAAATCCTTCACTACAATCGGTAAGTTTACCAGTTCCCGGATGCTTATCACCACGCCGGGAAATCGCTTCTTGCCGTCCTCCGGTTTGTAAGCGACATTCAAGTCTTTAAAACTTCTCATTTCTTTGCCTGTTAATTTTTTAAACAACTTATTACAGTCGGCGTGTTTCGTCATGCCGTAGAAACTGGCAATCAATTCCCGCCGTCTTTTTCTCGATTTTACCTCGTGCATCTTCCGGGCAAACTTCTGCTTGATACGTTTCCGCAATCTCACATAGTCAGGACGAATAACATAGCCAAGGAAATCAATGCCTTCTTCTACAGGGAATACCCGTTCATTCGGCTTAATTTCCAAGTCTATTTTCTCCATTTGCCCGTGAATAACATCACGAATCTTCCACAATTCCGCTTTCGTTTTACCGAGTACCAGTCCGTCATCGCAATAGCGGTAGTAATAACGAACCCCATACCTATCCTTCAGATAGTGGTCTAAAAATACAGACAGAAGCAGGTTGCCTGCTCCTTGTGAACTGCGCAGTCCAAAGCTGATACCTTCCGGCAGCAGTGTCACGAACCGCTCCAGCAGCACCAACAGCCTTTCATCCTTGAATACCCTGCGGAAACACCACATCACAAAATCCTGCCGCACATTGTCGTAGAACCTGCGGATGTCAAACTTGTAGGCATACAGCGTGCACTCCGGGTCTTTTTGCAAATCGGTACGTATGCAGTGCATCAGATCATGAGTGCCACGTCGTTTAATGCTGGCCCCGGTAGTCCGGATATAGCGTTTCTGTAGGTGACGGTCCACCACGTTCATTACGGCATATACTGCGATGCGGTCATACATGGATAAAATCTGCAGGATGCGACTTTTGCCATACTCTTTGATTTCCGTCTCATGGTATCCACCAAGTTGAAACGAACCATTTTCAATGGCAGCAGTAAGTTCGGATATAACCTTCTCCCTACGGGCAAGCAGTTTTTCCCCTTGAGTGGACTCTTTACGATCGGTTCCACGCAGTACGGCATCGAATGCCTCCGACATATTGGAGTATTCGATGATTTCCTCTATGATGTATCCTTCCCTGCGCATACGGTTCTGCTGTTGGTTTGTAAATACGGAAGATAAGGGCCTTCCTTTCCCCGGGCCTGACTTCTTCGAACTGATAACAGCCTACCAAACTCCACCCGACGCGTGATTTTTCAGCTTTCCACCCTAATGGGTGCTGTTGCTGTGGCTTGCTTCCCTCGGCACTGCATTGGGGACACGTCCCCGGTGCTGTACGCCGATTAATTAGATTTCCAGACGCGAGCCGACATTCGCATTCGTGTTCGAAGCATCGTTATTCGCATTCGCATTCGACACACCGCCATTCGCGTTCGCATTGTTGTACCCGCGATAGACCACACGGACTATCGGGAAGCTCCGCCGGGTACAAAGTTACTGATTTAACAGGCAAAATGAACTAAAGCATTACACTATCCACCAAAATAGGGCCGACAATATGCCGCCGATGACGGTAAGAGACCAGTCTATCCAGTCCCAAAGTCCTCCTTTCAGTTTGTCTTTGAGTTCCAGACAGGAGGCAGCGATAATGGATGCATACAGAGCCGTCCACGGATTGAGGGCGGCAAATCCTACAAGAAGGCCGCCAATAAGGTGCTTATAGCGGTTGCTTTGTTTGAGAAATTCGATAATTTTGTTCATAATGAGTTGTTTTTGAAAATTGTTTTGTATATTTGCAGTGAGGAATAGCATTAGAAGTCCAGTGCCGGATTGTAGTTCCGGAAGATTGCTTCTTTTGCTATTCTTTTTTTATCTTGTTGTAAAGTTCCGGACTATCCGATATACTATGCAGCACATATTCTCCCCAATCATATTCACGGACAATCAGCAAATTTTTTTCTCCACTCACTTCCACTTCAAAAATGTGTGACTGTACGACACGTTTGATACCTTTATGGTTATCTGTTGTGCCAAGGTATGCTGCATTTGAAAACACATTGTTTATGTCCAGCAGCATTTGATTTTTGGCTTTGAAATGTTTGTGCGGTTGATTAGTCCATTCTCTAATAGAGGTACCTGTAATATTCACATCATGATGAAAATGTGTATTACGGATAATAGTTCCTTGTAATGGCTTGGCTGCTGCACGTGTTTGTTTTGCATCGGTTTTTGCTAATTCCCGAACCAGTTTACATGCAGCGCACAATTCATTTTCCGGAACGAAGACCAGTTCCATCTTTCCGTTGCTCATATCGCAATCCTTACACCGTTTGATGGTGTATGGGTTATAGTCGGGCATCGTCTTTTGTTCCATGCCTGCATTGAACCGGAACATACCTTTCTTGTCAAGTTCCAAAGCTGACTCTCCTCTTGCCATAGCCTCTTCATGATCCGTAGTCGGATACTTGGATTTGCGTACCTGGACTACGGAACAGCGGCAGCCCCATCCGTTAGGCGGATAGAATTCTTCCCAGAACGGGTCTGAAGCCGGGAGTGTAATGCCGGCCATCTCCGCATGGGTGGGACGTACCTTTGCATCCCCGGCCGTGCGGTACTGCAGATAATAGCGGTCGCCGTCCTGCATGAACCGTTCCCATTTGGCCGCCATTTCAGCTGAAGCCTGTACGAAGTTAAATTCAGCCCGTAGATAGTTTGAATTGTATGTTTCGTCGATCTTCCGGACATCATTCAAAAAGCGTTCGAACGTCTTTCTATTGCCGTTCTCATCCAACAAGGAGGGAAAGGCTTCATTCAGTTCATGAAAGGTCTTCAGCCCGGAGAATACATAGTTGGAGCGCTCCAGCCGTTTGCGCATAGCCTCGGACATTTCCACCTGCCGGAATGATCCGTTCAGGACAGAAGAATGAGTCTCTATAAAATCCTGCGCTTCTTCGGATGCCAGAATACCTATTTCAAGGCTTGCCCCTTCCTGCCGGAACAGTACCTTCATCATGCGGTCGAACTTTTCACGTACCAGGTCAACCGGTGTGCATATATCTTTTCCGGATGCATACTGCAGCAAGGTTTTTGCAATTCCTTCATTCTGCTCCGGATTATGCAGATTGGAATATGACAGCAGTTCATTGGAGAATGTTTTCCCCCTGAGTGTTGCGCTGATCAGCTCGGCTTCAAACTCGGCCCGGTTCTCCAGGGCATATCTGGACAGTTCCTTTTCGATAAGTTCCCTGTTCACCTTTTCCATGTTCCACTGGTGCTCTACCATGCTGTAAGCTTTGGGCTCCAGCAGCGCATCGATGTGGTGACCGAGTTCATGAAGGAATGTGTTATCCTGTGCACCTGAGCGGTACTGCATTTTCTTTTCCTTGTACGATTTGTAGTCTCGTTCACGGAGTTCGTTGAAATACAGAATACCGTCATCACCCTCGAACATGGGTGCCCGGTATTCTGCTCCGGAAGTTTTTCCTCCTTTCTTTTTAAGCAGTCTGGGAAGCTTGATGCCATGTTCCAGGATAATACGGGCTGCATCTTCCGCATCTTTTCTGGCTTCTTTGTTCTTGATTATTGAAGCCCATTCCTTGGCCATTTTTTCGATGTCCTCCGTTTTTCCCGCCTGCAGGATGGGCTTCCTGTTTTCCAACAATCGGGAATATCGCTGGTGCAGCCCCGAATAATCATCGGGGCTCAGTCGAAAAAACGGGACAGCGTTTCAGCCGGTTTGCCGTCTTTCTTTTTTTTCGGATCTGTCGGGTCCGGCTCTTCCTTCTGCTCCTTCTCCTCGCACGGAATGCCGTATTTTTCCTCAAAGTACTGAGGCTTCACCTTGTAGTGCTGCAGTACCATTTCTTCGTAGGCTTTCTGCTGTTCGGGTGTGTAGTCAATGGAGTAGTCCCAATCAAAGCGCAGCCCTTTGACAGGGAACCCGTGGCGCACCATTCGCGGAATGAGCTGGTTGTTCACTATATCCCGAAGCATATCACAGTCGCTTTCCACGAGGTTCTGGAACACTTCAAGGTGCGTTTCAGACTGTGAGAGGCTGCTTCCGTCCTCGATGGTCATCGTCTGCCCGATGATAAGCTTAGACAGTTCGGAGTTGGCCCGATCGATGCGCTTGTCATAGACATTGAATGCATCTCCCTTGCCGCTTTCCACAAATTCGATTTCGGTTTCCATTCCTGCCACCATGGAGAGGGCGGTTCCGGCTTCACGCAGCATTTGGTCGAGACGGTCAATCTCTTTCTGATCGCGCGAAGTGGTGCGTGCTATACGCATGGGCATTCCGAATATTTCCCCGAAGGTGTCCCAAAAGGCCAGCATGTTCTTTTTGGGGATAGTCTGTGAAGCTGCCTTGAGATACAGCCCGAGGTCGTCGGGTCTGCCTGCCTCAATGAGCCAGTCGGAAAAAGGAGGCTGGCGGTAATCTATACCGGTAGTCCAGTCCTGCCCGAGGTCGGTTATGACACGTCCGTACTCAGGAATGACATGTTTGCGCGGAATAAGCTTAACATCCGAATAACAGATGCAGCCGTCGCCGTCAGTGCAAAGATCGCCCAATTCGATGAGCGAATGTCCCCAGTAGATTGAATCAAGTGCATAGCGCATGAGCTGCTTGAACCAGGACTGGTCAAAGAAGTGAACCGCTTCTTCGTTCTCATCCCCTTTCATATCCACGATTTTGAAAGAACGCGCCATGACAAAACCTCTGCGCTGCTCCACACACCCGGAGAGGTGAAGGTCTATTTCCGCGTCCCGGTAGATGTCGTACAGGCGCTGGCGGCTGGGGCTGTCCACATTGATGGCATACTGCCAGGCATCGCGCCAGTTCTTGATGTCCTTCCGGGTGAGTGCATCAGTGGTGCGTTGCAGGTCGATGACCATTTTCTGCACCCGCTTGATGTCTTTCCCCTTGGCCAGATTAAAATTGCCGTATGGCGTTTGCAGTACGTTTTTCGGTTTATTGGAAAACATACCGCTGAAAAAGTCTTTAATATCCATAGTCCTACCAGTTATGATGAAGCTGCTTCTGACAGCTGTAAACAAATGAATTTCCGGACGGAAGCCCATCTTCTCCGACAGCCAAAGGCAAATCAGGGACAATTTTTCCGGCCTGTATCCCCTCGAGCATTTTTATTGCACGCTCGTAGCGTTCCTTGCGCACCTCGCTTCCCATTTTCTGCGGAACTGACGCGCTCATGTGATAGAGTGCGATGTCGCAGGCGTACGTTACGATGAGCTTGTTACGCTGTTCATCCTGTGCAGAGAAAATGGCCGTACAGTCGTATTTCGAACGCAGATAGCCGGATATTTCCTCCAAAGCCACCGTTTCCGCATCGGCACGGTTTTTGGGGCTTACCTGAGAGATGACCTTCAATGCGTTGTCGCCGATGACAACTTTGTAATCTTCTTCTGTAATGAACATGACTTTACTTTTATTTAGTGATGAACAATGCCATTTTTTCTATATCCCGGATAGTGGTTCCCTTGCGGAAACGGTGGTGGTGAATCAGTTCGCAGATATTCCTTTTGGGGACAACTTTCAGTTTGCCGCCCATATACAGGACATAGTACTTTCTTCCGTAAAGCTTGGCATACTTGCAAGCACGGGCAACGGCACGTTTATAGCGCCATGCAAAAATCATTCTTTTAATCAGCTGTATCATGTTACCATATATTTTTGGCGGTCGGCCTTTTACCGAACACCGGTTGAAAACTCTCCTGCCTTGAATTGCGCTGCAGCATCCAGATGGCTCCCTCGTCGGCATCCGGTGCATCATCGTGAATACGGCTGCCACGCTCCAGTGCCAAGGTCTGTTCGATTCCGGTCTGCATATCCGGCGATTCTTTCAACTTCTCATTGTAGAATACGAAACCGCGTTCCCATAATGGTGACACCGCTTCGATGCGCTGGAGCTTGTCCGGTTTCTTTCGTTTGTCCGGCATGATGGGCAGTTGGTATCCACGCAGATTCCCTTCTGCCTCAAACTCATCCAGAATGACATCCTGCATGAAGTTCGCTTCCATAAAGAACTGGACGGCTGCCGTATCACGTGTACGCTCGTAGAGGTCGTAAAGCCACCGTACCATTCCGGAAACGGTATCCTGCCGGACGTAACAGTCTATAAGGTGCAGTTCCTTCCCAATCTTGCCCCAAAGGCGGCAAGCCTTGTAGTCGTTGGAAGTGGTCGATTTGAAAGAGGGGTCGGTATAGCAGACCAGCATTTCATACTTGGGCAGTCTGGGCAGTTTCTTGTAACGAATCCAGTCTGCCCGGAAGATAGTGCCGTCCACGATGGGGTTGTGCATCATCTCCTTTTCCCATGCCCGGTAGCCTACAAAATCCCTGTATTCCTGCGCCTCTTCTTTCGTCCATTTTTCGCGCCATACCGGTTCTCCGTTCTTGTCTATTGCCTTGATGACAGATACATGCACCCCTTTTGTCTTGGTGAGATTGGCCAGCACCGAGTTTTTAGAAATGAGGTTCCCGACCATGATAAAGCGTCCCCGGCCCACATCCAGTGCACCAAAAAGGGCTTCTTTTACCCAGTCTGTAATGTCATGCACCCGTTTCTCATTGCGGCACAGTTCGTCGTCATCCAAGTCATCGATGACGATGTAGTCCGGACGTGCTTCCCGGTCGCGCAGACCACGCGGAGACTGTCCGCGTCCGCAAGCCAGGAATTTCACCCCGTTGGCCGCCTTGAACTCCCCATCCTGCCAGGAGGTATTCCCCTGCTGCTTGCCGAAGTCGGCAATGATGCGCTGGTTATGCTCCAGTTCTGCCTGAATATCTCCCAGTAGGCGCGTGGCTGAGTCCTCACTTTTGCCGACCACCACCATGAAGTTGATGAGCCGTTTGGGCTGGAACATCAGCCACAGCGGAACAAAAATGTCCATGTGTGTGGACTTGGCATGGCCACGCGGCCACATGAACACCGCCTTCAGGTTGGGTGTGCCTTTTACTTTAGCCGCTGCCGCATTGTGGAACGGTGCATTGTGGATGGTGCGTATGACTTCTCCGGTGGTTTTGTCACGCAAGGTGAGGAAGTGGGGAAAGTAATATTCACAGAACGCAGCATAGTTACCTTGTAGGCGCAGAATACGCCTGTCCTTTTGTGCCGGTGTCTCGCCCGCGAGCAAAGCCGTATCCGTGATGGACTGCACTCTTTTACAGTGTTCCTTCCACTGTTCGTATGCCTGTTTCTTTTCCGCTGCTGTTGCCATAGCCGTTTTATTTTATGCCCATCTGTTCGGTGATATACAGATCCTGGTACTTATTGATTGCCCTGACCAGTTCCGGAGTCACTTCCGGGTCGATGGTTGAACGGTATTCAATCCATTTGGAGAATGCCATGAACACTTCAATGACATCCACTACGTTGGCCTTCTTGTCTAACTTTTCAATCACTGCCGAAAGTTTGGCCAGTTTGTCCCCGAGACCGGCTACAAGTGCAGGGTCGTTTGATTCGTTGACTTGAGTAATGAGTGTATCAATGGTGAGCAGGAGTTTGTTCACCAGTTCCGGCCGGGTGACGTTCTTTGCCGCCCTTGCCTCTTTCCATCCGTCAGCCGTGCACCATTTTGAGATGGTGACGCGTGACACGTCCACTTTCTCCGCAATTTCAGTCTGTTCCATGCCGGAAAGGAACAGTGAGCGTGCAAGAGATTTTTTCTTTTCGATTTCTGCCTTTGTCATATAATAAAGAATATAGGGTTAAAGGCAGGCTTCGGAGTCCCTTGCACCTGCCCGATTTATTCGCAAAGTTGTCCGCTTATCAGCTTGCAGCCAAAATAATGTGCAACGGTTTCATAGAAGTGTGCAACCATTGCACACTTTTTTGGCTTCCCGGTAAGTGCTCTGTAATATTGCAGCGCCAATGCATAAAGGCGTGGCATGAGAAAATGAGTAAACGTGTAAGAATTTCAAACGACAGCCTGAACAGCTACGGAAGCCGTGTGTTGACATCGGGCATGAGTGTGGAGCAGTATTGCCGAAACCCGGTACTGCTGTACATGCACCAACGCGGAAACGTGATTGGTTATGTGAAGGACCTTCGGGTAGAGGATGGTGAAGTAACCGGGGAACTGGTGTTTGACGAAGCGACCGACCTCAGTAAAAGATGCAAGAAACAGTTTGAATTCGGCAGCCTGAGAATGGTGAGTGCCGGAATAGACATTCTGGAACTGAGTGACCAGCCCGAACATTTGCTGCAGGGGCAGACCAGCCCGACAATAACCAAAAGCAAGCTGTATGAGGTATCACTGGTGGATGTAGGTTCCAATGATGATGCCATCGTACTGATGAAGGATGGAAAACAAATCACATTGGGAAAGGATGGTGATTGTCCTTTGCCACTAATCAATAACCAAAAAACAACAGAAGAAATGGAACTGAAACTTTTGGCCCTTCAATTGGGGCTGCCGGAAACGGCAACGGAGGCTGATGTTAATCAAGCCTTAAATGAACTGAAAGCAGCCAAGGCAGAGAATGATTCCCTGAAGCAAGAAAACGGGAAGCTGACTTTGGCCCGTATTACCGGTCTTGTGGAAAAGGCAGTGGTGGAAAAACGTTTGGGAGAAGACAAGAAGACACAGTTTATCGAACTTGGCAAGAAGGTCGGTGCCGATGAACTGAAGAATGTGCTTGATGCCATGCAGCCCCAGGTGAAGATTTCCACTGTATTGAGCTATCAGGGCGGCAAGCAGCAGGCACAGCCGTCCACCTATGCCAAACTGAGCGATGTCCCGAGTGATGCGCTGCTTGAAATGCGCGAGCATAACCCGGAGGAGTACAAGCGCCTGTACAAGGCTGAATACGGCATGACCTGTGAAATTTGAAAACCTTTAAAATGAAGAAAATGGGAAAAATTGTAATGCTTTTGACGGCACTTCTGTTCAATACGCTGACAGGTGTCGTGTGTGCTTCGGTATTGGGATTCTCTCCGGTGGCCGGAGCTGTGGGAATGAATGCGGTGGCAGCCTTTATGGGAATGGCCCCGCAAAGTACTTCAATACTCCGTGAAGGGGTTTATACGGAAATCTGGACAGGGGAACTTGTTAAGGTGCTCCGTGCCGGACTGGAAGGAACCTGGCTGTCAGGAATCCCCGACCAAAGCAGTATCGTGAATAACGATGTGATTCACCTGGTAGAAGTTGGTGTAGATCCGGATGTCTTGATAAACAATAAAACCTATCCGATTGACGTGCAGGCTTTGGAAGACAAGGATATTGCCATCAAGCTGGACAAATTCCAGACCAAGGCTACGCCGATTACAGACGATGAGCTTTATGCCATCAGCTATGACAAGACCGCCCGTGTGAAAGAGGGACATGCCAACAGTATCAATGATGCGAAGTTTACCAAGGCGGCCCATGCGCTTTGTGCGAACAAAAATACGGAAACTACTCCGGTGCTTAAGACTACCGGCGAGAAAGATCCGGCTACAAATCGTCTGCGCCTTACCGTGAATGACCTTGTGGAAATGAAGCGTGCCCTTGACAACCTGCGCGTACCGTCAGACGGCCGCAGACTGGTGCTTTGCCCCGACCATGTGAATGACCTGCTGCTGACCAGCCAGGCATTCCGTGAACAGTACAATATTGACCGCAACAGCGGCAAGGTAGGTAACCTTTACGGCTTTGAAATCTACGAGTACGGCAACAACCCGCTTTATACTACAGCCGGAGTGAAGAAGGCATTGGGTACAACGGCAGAAGCCGGTGAATTTCCGTGTTCGTTTGCCTTCTACAAACAGAGGGTTTTCAAGGCAACAGGTTCTACCAAGATGTATTATTCCGAGTCAAAGAATGACCCGTTGAACCAGCGTAACCTGATTAACTTCCGCCATTACTTCATCTGCATGCCCAAGAAAGAGGATGCCGGAGTGGTAATGATGAGCGGCTATCAAGCATGATGATTATGGCAAAGTTGAAATATCTGGTAATACACTGTACGGCAACCCCGGAGGGGCGTGAAGTATCATCGGCGGACATCCGCAAATGGCATACTTCTCCGGTTGCCCAAGGAGGAAGAGGATGGAAGCAGGTTGGCTATACCGACCTGTTCCACCTGAACGGAGGCGTGGAACGTCTGGTAGAAAACAATGAGGATGCACAGGTGGACCCTTGGGAAGTGACCAACGGAGCCAAGGGATATAACAGTGTAAGCCGTCACATCGTGTATGCCGGAGGCGTGGAAAAAGACGGTAAGACCCCGAAAGACACCCGCACCGGCTGCCAGAAAAAGGCACTGGAGAAGTATGTGAAGGATTTTCATCGGAAATTCCCTGATGTACGCATTGTAGGACACAACGAACTGGCAGCGAAAGCCTGTCCGAGCTTCGATGTGCAGGAATGGTTGAAAGAAATAGGTATTAATCAATAATAAAACCGGGTGGTATGGACTTGAGCGAATTTATGAACATTATCCTTGGCGGCGGCCTGGTTGGTACGGTGGCGACCATTGGCTCCTTGCGGGCTACTGTGAGAAAAGCGAAAGCGGAAGCGATGAAGGCCGAGGCCGGTGCAGAGGCCATGCGCATAGATAACGCCGAACATGCCACCCGCATTTTGATGGAAAATATTGTAAAACCTCTAAAAGATGAATTTTGTGAAACAAAGAAAGAACTGGCCCGCAATACGCGCGAGATGGCCCGTCTTAGAAAAGCTATTGATACAGCCGGAAACTGTCCTCATCGTGACGATTGCCCTGTGCTTGACAGGTTGCGCGAGTCACCGAAAGAGCATGAACCGGGAAGTCCAGACGGAAACGGCAAGCGCCGACAGCGTGAGCGGAAGTCGACGGGCGGGACTGGTGATGGCGGGGATACCGGCGAGTTCGGTGAAGCTGACTATACCGGCGGACAGCCTCCGTAAGCTTCCTGAAGGTGCCGTGTACCGTGGCAAGAGCGGACAGGCCAACCTGACCGTAGGCAGTGACGGCAAGGGAAACCTTGTGGCCGAAGCCTCGTGCGACAGTCTGCAGCAGCTGGTGCTGTGGTATGAAGAAGAGCTGACACGCATCCGGAGCGAGACCAGGAACGAAACTTCGAATGACGTTCAAATAGAAGAAAAACGCCCTCCGAACCGGATGCGGACGTTTATGACAGGTGTATTGGCCGGCTTATTGGCCGGTGTGTTATTAACCATCAAACTTTATAAACGATGAACAAGAATTTTATGTACGGTATCGGTGCCGTGAAATACAATGACTTCGTGATAGGCTATATTGAAAAAGGCTCGTTTGACCTGAACGGGCAGAAGGCCGAAGCCGCAAAGATTGAGGCGGAACAGGCACCGGGTGCCCCCGTGCTGATCATTCCGCAGAGCAATGGCAGCATCGCCCCCACATTCAACGTAATCCAGACGGACTACAAGAACCTGCATGCCATGCTGGGCGGTACGCTGCACTATGCGAAAGAAGACACCGAGAAGAAGAACCCAATAGGCTGGACCGCCCCACAAGCCGCCCTGCTGATGCAAGGTCCATTTGAACTGGAACTGGTGAGCGGACGGAGCATCCTGATACCAAACGGCACGCTGCTGAGCAACCTGGGCGGTAAGCTGACGCTTACGGAAACGGCCAAGATAGAATGTACGTTGGAGGTGGCTATGCCGGAGGACGGTTCGCAGCCCTACGGCGTGTTTGACTCGAAAACCTTGCCCGAAGAGTGGGGAGAGCACAAGCTGCCTGCAGCGGGAGCAGCGGCGGCTGCCTCGGTTCAAAGTGAGGAGGCTACAAGCAAGGAGGGATAGTGTATGGCTGACCGGCTGGAACAACTGATAGAAATGGAGTGTGCGGATGCGCTGCTGGACAGCGGCGTGTCCGTTCCTCTTAAAAGGTGGAAGCTCCCATGGCTGAAACGCCCGCTGGAGGTGCGTGTGACGATGAAGCGTCCGAGACTGCGCGGGCAGATTCTGCTGGCGAGGGAATACCTGAAGATGGGTGTTGAACCTGGCTGGCAGCCGAAGGGCAAGACCGAGGAACTGGCCTTTGTAGCGGAACATGGCAAGGCTGTGAGCCGACTGCTGGCCTATACGGTGTGTCGTGGCTATGTGTCGCGACATGTGGGTATCGGTGTGACGGCATGGGTGCTTCGGAACTTTGTGGAGTGGAAGTATCTGATGGCGCTGTTCCGAACGTTTGAACGGCTGATGGGCACGAAGGATTTTATGCGTATTATCAGCTCGGCGGCGCGGGCGAACCCGATGACCCCGAGACTGAGCCAAAGAAGGATGGGGAGTTAAGAACCCGGTATGAGGGTTCCCATAGCCCTTTCGGTTTCGTGTGGCAGATAGCATCGGCAACGGGCTGGAGTGTGGACTACATTCTGGACGGTGTGAACTACCAGACCTTGATACTGATGCTGAGCGACGCTCCGCGATATGTTCGGCAGAAGGGAGGCAGCGGTAAGTGTGACAGCCACCCGGAGCGCAGTGCCGAGGATGAGGCGAACGATATAGTAGGATTTTTTCAAAGCAAACTGGAATGAGTAAACCTGTAGAAGTTGAATTTTTAATGAAGGACAAACTCACGCCCGGCATGAACAAGGCCGAGCGTGAGGCGCTGGAACTGCGTAATACCGTCAGGCTGCTGGAGGCTGAACTGGAAAGGCTGCGCCTTGCTGGGGAGACGGCCGCCCCCAATCTGGACCAGAGTGCCAATATCGCGCAGATCCATGCACTGGAGAAGCAGCTTGAGGAATTGCGGAGCCAGTTGAAACTGCTGCAGGAGGAATCGGAATCCGTGCAGGTCACCCCTGCAGATATACCTAATGCACAGCGCCAGTTCAATGGTCTGCACAACAGTATCCAGCAGATGGCGCGTGAAATGCCTTCCTTGGCCATGGGGCCGCAGATGTTCTTCCTGGCCATATCCAACAACCTGCCGATTTTTACCGATGAGTTGGCCCGTGCCCGGAAAGAATACGATGAGCTGCAGAAGTCCGGCAAGAAAGGCACACCGGTATGGAAGCAGGTTCTGTCCTCACTCTTTTCCTGGCAGACGGCTATGACCACCGGCATCATGCTGCTGGTAATGTACGGTGATGAAATCTGGGATTGGACGAAAAACCTGTTCAGCGCCAAAAAAGGCGTGGATGAATTCAACATATCACTCAAGGAAATGACCGAGATAGAGAAGGACGGCCGTGCCCAGATGGTGCGTACCCGCTTCGAACTGAAATCGGTCATCGACGAG
>NZ_JBBKBF010000059.1:0-25677 GCF_037892625.1 Phocaeicola sp. ICN-14070
GTATTATAATTCTTGATTTTTCCTGTTTGTGCATTTAGGACTTGTATACCGTCGCCGTAAGTTCCTATCCATAAATCTTTGCCTACTATGCAGAGTGCATGCAAGTTATGTTTATTCAGCTTTTCTCTTCCGTTAAAATCTATAAATTGCATTGTGGAAGGATTGAAGCAACTTAGTCCTGAATCATCGGATGCAATCCAGATATTCCCGTTTTCATCCTCACAGAAACGGCTGATAATTCGGCTATTGAAGTAAGGAATGTCGCTGGATTCGGAGTAGCCGTTGAACTGTCCGCAGTAGGGGGGAAGATAGCTTATCCCATTGTAATAGGTTCCAATCCATACTCCTCCTTCTCTATCCTTTAACATAGGATAGATAAATTTGTCAGATAATGATTTTTCACTATCTCCGTAGTTATTATAGAGAAAACTTTCCTTAGTAACTGGATTAAATATCGTAAGTCCGTCGTCTGAACCTATAAACAGCAGTTCTGGAGAGTATTCAAGAATGGAATGAATATGTAATATTCCTTTTCCTTCTGTCAGGTATTTCTCTACTTGTTTTGTTTGTGGGTCGAGTTTCCAGAGGCCTTTATCCCAGGTTCCTATCCAAATATAGTGTGAATTGTCTTCCCATAGTGCCATGGAGTAGACGCCTTCTGTTTCTCCTTCAATCGTATAAGTTTCAAATGTGTTGTTTACTTTATTTAGTTTGCAAAGTTGATAGGGGCCTGATAGCCATATATTGTTTTGTTCGTCATTAAGTATACGGATTACAATATTGTCGTTTTGTGGTATTTCAAACTGGGTGAGTTTATCGGTTTGTGTGTTAAATAGAAAGATACCTTGTTTGTGTGTGGCAATCCATATATTTCCAGCTTTATCTTGAATAATATGTGTAATCCATGAAGTGATAGAGGTTTTGTCACTTGTTTGTTTGACAAATGGGGTAAATGTATCTTTAACTTGATTGTAGATGAATACGCCGTTGTCCGTTCCTAACCATAGCTCTTTGTCGGTAGTTTCGCAAATGGTATTGATTGAATTGGCGTGGAAATTGGAATAGAGTGGATTGTTTTTTTGATAAAGGGTAAATTGGTTACCGTCAAAACGGTTTAATCCATTTTCTGTACCTATCCAGATATATCCCTTTTGGTCTTGGAATAAAGTTGAAATATTATTGGATGAAACTCCGTTTTCAATATTATAATGGCGAAAATGGAACTGGGTAGGTAATATAGCATAGCCACATAGGTGGATTGATAGGCTAATGATTAGACAGTAAAAGGATTTCATACGTGTTGTTTTCTTTTTAAATCTTTACAAAGATGACTAAAACATACGAATAAAGCATGTAAAATAGTATAGAAAAATAATGTAAAAGTCTAATTAAAGATTCCGGAGCATTGTCTTGAACTCTCCGGTATATTTTTTAGAAGTCTTCAGCCTATTCCGTCAAATGCTCTGATATATTCTCTGTTTCACAGTGCGGGATTTGTATCCCACACTGTGAAATATATATCCCACACTGTGGTTTTTGTATTTCACAGTGTGAAACAGAGAATTTGTTTCCATATTTCCTTCTTTATCTAAGGATGTGTGGAAGAATTATTACTATGATACCATTCTTACAAGGTGCTGATGCTGTTCAGCTGTCAGTATAATAATGGCGGCAGGAAGAATGAGTGTCTGCATGATAGATGCTAAAATAGTCCTGAAACATACCAAAAAAATCTAATGCAATTATATAACTAATTGAAATATAGTATGTTGTTTTATTTTGGATATACGTAGTATACCGACTATTTTGGTAGTGGAATGGATGATATTTTTATCACTCCAATCTTTAAACTTCTACATTTGCAACAAATGAATAAAGAACCCAATTTATATAATATGAAGAACAAGCTTTTGATATTGATGAGTGGTGTCGCTGTGCTGGGAATCACTTCCTGTACGAAACCGACCTACCAGCAACCGGATGCTCCTATTCAGGAAGTTCCGTTTACCCAAGTACATATTAATGATGGTTTTTGGTTGCCCCGTATTGAAACAAACCGTACGGTTTCTATTCCTTCCGCTTTTAAGGAATGTGAAAAGAATGGACGTTTTGATAATTTCGCCATTGCAGGCGGATTAAAGAAAGGAGAACATCGTGGTGATTTCTCTTTTGATGATACCGATCCGTATAAGGTTATTGAAGGAGCTTCTTATTCATTAGCTGTAAAATACGATCCTCAGCTTGATCATTATCTGGATAGTGTAATCAATATTATTGCAGCAGCTCAGGAGCCGGATGGATACCTGACTACCTGCGTGACAAACAAGTGTTACCGACTTTCTGGCTGGTGGGGACGTTCCAAATGGGAAAAGCTGAACAGTCATGAGTTGTACAACAGCGGCCACATGTATGAAGCTGCCGTAGCACATTATCGGGCTACGGGTAAACGCACATTCCTTGATGTGGCTATCAAGAATGCTGACTTGGTTTGCAAGGTATTTGGACCGGGTGAAGGGCAGAAACATGTACCCTCAGGTCATCCTATCGTAGAAATGGCATTATGTAAATTATATAAGGTAACAGGTGACAAGAAATACCTTGACATGGCCCGTTATTTTGTAGAAGAAACCGGCCGTGGAACAGACGGTCATAAACTGAATGAATATAGTCAGGATCATAAACCTATTCTCCAGCAGGATGAAATTGTAGGTCATGCGGTACGTGCCGGATACCTTTATTCAGGTGTAGCTGATGTGGCAGCCCTGACAAACGATACGGCTTATTTTCATGCGTTGACCCGTTTGTGGGATAACCTGGTGAGCAAGAAATTGTATATCACCGGAGGTATGGGTTCCAGAGCGCAGGGAGAAGGTTTCGGACCGAATTACGAGTTGCAGAATCATACTGCTTATTGTGAAACTTGTGCAGCCATTGCCAATGTGTACTGGAACTATCGTATGTTCCTGGCCACGGGTGATTCCAAGTATGTGGATGTGTTGGAACGTGCCTTGTATAACGGCGTGATTTCAGGTGTTTCTCTGAGCGGTGACAAATTCTTTTATGACAACCCGCTGGAATCCATGGGCGAACACGAACGCCAGCGCTGGTTTGGCTGTGCCTGCTGTCCGGGTAATGTAACCCGCTTTATGGCTTCCGTACCAAGCTATGCGTATGCCACTCAGCAGAATGACATTTATGTGAACCTCTATATTCAGGGTAAGGCAGAAATGCAGGCCGCAGATAATAAGGTAACACTGGAACAGACTACCGAATATCCGTGGAATGGAAAGGTAACCATCAAGGTTACTCCTGAAAAAGAAGGCAAGTTTGCCATCCGTCTCCGTATCCCGGGATGGACAAAAGCGGCTCCTGTAGCTTCTGACCTGTATGCATATACCGATGCGGCCAAGAAATATACATTGAAGGTAAATGGCTCGGCTACACGTGGTGCGGAAGGTGACGGCTACGAAACCATCGTACGTACATGGAAGGCTGGTGATGTAATTGAACTGGAAATGCCGATGGATGTTCGCCGCATCAAAGCCAACGATAAAGTGGAAGTAGACCGTGGAATGGTAGCATTGGAACGTGGACCGATTATGTTCTGTCTGGAAGGAAAAGATCAGCCTGACAGCATCGTATTCAATAAATTTATTCCGAATGACACTCCGATAGAAGCTTCTTACGATGCTAATCTGTTGAATGGGGTGATGGTATTGAAAGGCACTGCGAAGGAAGTTGAAAAGGACGGTACGGTAAAAGATGTCGCATTCAAGGCTATCCCTTATTCTACATGGAACAACCGCGGAGCCGATCAGATGGAAGTATGGATTCCGGAATCAAAAGAATATGCAACTCCAACTCCCGAGCCGACCATTGCTTCAAAGGCACAGACATTCACCTTTCAGGCTGCAATCCAGAAAGATGCGCCTGAGTCGGCAGCAGTGATGTCTTACGCGTGGGGTGTGAACGACCAGTGGGAGCCGAAACGTTCTTCAGATACTTCCAAGCCTTATTTCTACTGGTGGTTGAAGAATGGTACGATGGAGTCTCTGGCCTACGAATTTGACAAACCTTACACCGTATCTAAAGTGGAAGTCTACTGGCTGGATTTTGATCATTATGACGGTGATTTCCGTGTACCGCAAAGCTGGACATTGTATTACAAGTCTGGAAACAGCTGGAAAGAAGTAGAAACAAGTGATAAATATGGAGTAGAAAAGGATAAATACAATGTAGTAAACTTCAAGCCAGTCCAGACTACCGGATTGAAAATCTCGGCACAGCTTCAGAAAGGAGCGTCGGGAGGTATTATTGAATGGAAAGTAGAGTGATTATTAACCCTTAAATACAAACGAAATGAATACACATTTAAATCGCATGTTGTTTAGTCGCGCATTTGTAAAAGTGTCGGCATGTGTGGTGCTTTCTGCAGGTTGTTTACCAATGGCAGCTTATGCGGAATCTGTTGAAGCACCGGTGGTAGAGAGTGTCTTGCAGCAAAAGGCAATCTCTGGTAAGGTGGTCGATTCGAAAGGAGAATCCATTATTGGTGCGAATATTATGGAAAAAGGCACTACGAATGGTACAATTACAGATTTTGATGGAAACTTTAGTTTGAATGTGGCTGCCAATGCAGTACTTCAGATTAGTTATATTGGTTATAAGACGCAGGAAATTCCTGCCAGTCAGTTGAAGGCAGGTGCTGTCATTACCTTGAAAGAAGATACGGAAGTGATGGACGAAGTCGTTGTAATCGGTTACGGTACGCAGCGTAAAGGTGATGTGACCAGTGCGATTTCTTCTGTAAAAGCGGAAGACTTTACAGTGGGTAAAGTGGGCGATGCTGCCGATTTGATTAAAGGTAAGGTTGCCGGTTTGACCATTGCAAAAGGTTCTGGTGACCCGAATGCCACTTCTACCATTCGTTTGCGTGGTGTTATCTCCGTAAATGGTAGTACCACTCCTTTAATTTTGATAGATGGAGTAGAAGGTGATTTAGGAACGGTTGCTCCTGAAAATATTGAGGCTATTGATGTGTTGAAGGATGCTTCTGCCGCAGCTATTTACGGTACACGAGGTGCAAATGGTGTGATTTTGATTACTACAAAAACCGGTAAGCGTGAAGCACATACTACTGCTTCTTATTCGGGCTACGTTTCAGCTTCTCAGTTTGGTAAAAAACTGGAATTTATGACGGCAGAAGATGTACGTGCTGGAAAGACAAACTTTACGGATAAAGGATATGATACCGACTGGCTGGATGCCATCAGCCGGACTGGTTTCACTCACAATCATAACTTTAATATCACGGGTGGAACCAAGCAGACTACTTATTCTGCTGACTTTACCTATCGTAAGGAAGATGGTGTTATCATGAATACCTACGCGGAAGATATGCGTATGCGTTTCGATGTATCACACTGGATGCTGAATGATATGTTGAGGGTGAATTTGAATATGGTGAAGAAATGGCATAAGAATAGTGCGACAAATGCTACTGCTACAGACCAGTCCAATATCTATCGTCAGGCAATCGCCCGTAACCCGACCGCTCCGATTTATAATGAAGATGGTTCCTATAATGAAGACTTCGGGGTTAGTTACTATTATAATCCGGTTGGCATGTTGGAAGAACGTTTGGGAAATTATACTTACGAAGAAACGCGTGCAACTGGTAATATCACTTTTGAACCGATTAAAGGATGGCAGACTAACTTGATGCTGGCTACCAGTCGTTTCGGAGCACATGATAAAGGATATAATACAAGTGAATATTTCGGAAGTGAATTAGGAGGTTATAATGGGTATGCTTATCATACTAATGATGACACACGAACAGATAATCTGGAAATCACTTCAAAGTATGATTTCACAAAAGGAAAACATCGTATGAATGCGTTGGTAGGTTATAGCTATCAGTATTATAAATACGAGCGTAACTATTCAAGCAACTATGACTTCCCTAATGACTTTTTCTTGTGGAATAATATGGCATCTGGTACTTACCTGAAAGAAGGAAAGGCTGGATTGGGAAGTGAAGCGAGTGAAAATACATTGATTGGTTTCTTTGGTCGTGTGAGCTATGCATACGATAACCGTTATAACTTGTTGGTAAGCGTACGTCGGGAAGGTTCATCAAAATTTGGTGCCGACAATAAATGGGGTACGTTCCCTTCTGCATCTTTGGGATGGACTATCAGTAATGAACAGTTTATGAAAGGTCTTACCTGGTTGAATAACTTAAAGTTGCGTGCTGGTTTCGGTATTACCGGTGTAATTCCGAATGATCCTTATCAATCGTTGACACGTTATGCGTATGAAACGTATTATAAAGACGGAGATACCTGGAAGCAAGGGTTGAAAGTGCAGTCTAATCCTAATGCTAAATTGAAATGGGAAAAATCTACGGAATTTAATGTGGGTTTAGACTGGAGTGTATTGGATGACCGTTTGGGTGGCTCTATCGATGTATACAACAAAAAGACTACCGATTTGCTGTTCTGGTACAGTGTACCGACTCCTCCAAACTTGTATAATACGACATTGGCAAATGGTGGCTCCGTACGTAACCATGGTGTGGAAATTGCTATCAATGCCGTACCGGTTCGGACAAAGAACTTTGAATGGAAAACGGTAGTGACATTGGCACATAATGCAAGTAAACTGCTGAGCCTGTCAAATGAGCTTTATGAAACAGACAGTTACATGAATGTAGGTGGATTGGGAGAGCCTATCAGTGTAACTACCCACCGTATGGAAGAAGGACGTCCTTTGGGTGAATTCTGGGGACTGAAATCAGTGGGAGTTTCTGAAAACGGTTTGTTCCTGATTGAAAAACCGGATGGAGAAGTGGTTGAATTTACCACTGCGATGGCACAGGATGATGCTTACAAGCAATATCTGGGTAATGGTCTGCCAAAAGTTTATTTAGGATGGAGCAATACCTTCTCTTATAAAAACTGGGACTTGAGCATGCAGTTTACCAGTCAGTTAGGCTTCAAGATATTGAATGAACCGCGTGCTTATTATGAAAATAACTCCCACGCTTATAACAGACTGAAATCAGTGGAAGAAGCTCCTTATGGTGGTCAGTACACTTTGTCTTCTTCACAGGCTCAAACGTTCGTAAGCTACTATCTTGAGAATGGTAACTTCTTGAAACTGACAAACTTGACTTTGGGCTATACTTTCCCACTCAAGAAAGATAATAAGTGGATTAAAGGTGTACGTGCTTATTTGTCTGGTGATAACTTGTTCTGCATTACAGGATATTCAGGACTGGATCCGGAATTGTCAAATCCGTATCCTACTTATGCAGGAATTGATGCGCGTGACAAATATCCTTCACTTCGTTCATTTACCTTTGGTCTTAATTTAACCTTCTAATATTAAGCTGATTATGAAATCAAAATTATATAAATCATTAGCATGTTCAATGTTAGGTGCAAGTATGCTTACTTTAGGCAGTTGTACCGACTTGAGCGAAACGATTTACAGTGAGATTGCCAGTGAGCAATATGAGTTTTCCGAAAGTGATAACCAGGGCCAGTTTGCTACGGTATATTCTTCTTTACGTGACTTTTACTGGGCATGGTATGGCTATGCGGACCTGGATATCTGTACAGACTTATGGTGTATTCCCTTGCGCCTTGGTGTAGGTTGGGGAGATTTGTATATCAGTTTTCACAAACATGAGTTTCATGCCGGGTTAGGTCACTTGAGTGGTTTGTGGACGAACGGGTATGCCGGAATTACGGCCTGCAACAAGTTGCTGGATCAAACGGAGTCTTTGAAACTGACCGATTCACAGGTTGCTCAATTACGTGCATATCGTGCATTGTACTATTATCTCCTTTTTGATTTGTTCCGTAACATTCCGTTGGAGACTACTTTCTATAACAATCCGGAAGGTTATCAGCCAAAACAGGCTACTCCACAAGAAATGTGGGATTTCATTATTGGGGAATTAAACGATGTGAAAAATGCTTGTGGAACAGATATAAAAGCTGGAAAGAATGGAGAAATGAACAATTATGTGGTGCATATGATTCTGGCAAAAATGTACCTGAATCACAACGCATGGTTCAATAACCATTCGGATAATTCTTATTATGAAAAATGTATTGACGAACTTAAACCAATCTTAGAAGAGAGTCAATATCAGCTGGCACCTAATTATGAAGACAACTTCAAGGAAGACATTACTACTTCTCCGGAAATTATTTTCGGTATTCCGTTTGAATATTTGTATGCAGGTGGTAACTATTTCGCTAATCTTTGGATGAACGAGGCCGGACGTGCTACATGGCAGTTTACAGGATGGGCAACCGGCGGCGGTGGTGCGTTGAACCAGTTCCTGGATACTTATAAAGGTATTCAGGTAGATTATGCTACAAATAAAGCTACCGCAACAGACAAACGATTTGGTTTATGCTGGATTGGTGGTCCGCAGGTGGACTATGCCGGTGAGAAGATTATGGTAGACGGTACTCAGTTGAACTATACATATAATATGCGTAGTATTGATAATCCGGGATGTTATTCAATGGAAGGTTACCGTTTGCAGAAATATGAGATTCTGGAAGGTGACTGGGGAAGTTCATACGATGATATTCCGTTCTTCCGTCTGGCCGATGCCAAAATGATGAAAGCAGAATGTCTGCTTCGTTTGGGCGGATATAAAGGTGAGACAAAAGAAGATGCTGCAGAACTGGTAACAGAAGTACGTAGACGTGCCTTTGACAATGAGGCTGATGCGAAGCGTACTGTGGCAGACCTGGAAGGAAATAGTGTATATAAGTATGGCTACTGGGAAAACACAGCCAAGCAAGACGAAAGTGATAATATCACAAGCGAATTGGATACTAATGGTGATATTGAATTAGGAGGATTGCTGGATGATTTGGCATGGGAGTTTGTAGCTGAACACCATCGTCGTCAGGATTTGATTCGTTTCCGTCTGAAAAATAATCCTCAGCAGAATGTGTATAACGGTAAATCTTGGTTCTGTAAGAAAGCGATTACCGGTAATGGCCATGAGGCAGATATTTTCCCGATTTATCGAGATATTTTGAATGGAAACGTGAACTTGGTACAAAATCCTGGATATTCAGAATAAGGAAAATAAACGTGATTGAATTATAAAATATGAGATTATGAAAAAAAATATATTATCAATATTTTGTTGTTTGTCGTTGTTAGCACTTGCTTCATGTAGTGACGATTATAACGATGCTTCAACAAAACATGTATATGGGGAAAATGAGGACCCTTATTTGAAGGTAGATGAAGACGCTCAGATTACTCAGACTGCAACCTTCAAGATTAATATCGCCTCTTCTACTACTCAGACTGTGGTCAAATTGGAGGACTATGCCGAACAGTTTGAAACTCAACTGGGAATGAGTGTAGATGGAGTGTTGAGCGGTTTAGACGATGGAAGCGTAGTTTTTTATCCGATTAATGCCTCTCGAAACAAATGGACGAAGACTGCTTATACAAAGGATGATTCAGGCTGGTATTTTAACTCAGCCAACCAGCCTTGTGCGGCAGATGATGCAGACCGAAAAGCAACTGTTACTTTGGATAAAACAGCCAAGTCATTAATAGCTGCGATTACTCCGGAAGCGGGTGGAGGAACTTCTTTGCAATTGAATGTCGGTTTTGCGAAAAACGGTCCAGATTTTGACGATTACGTTCGTTTTACATTTAATCTGTCAGTAGACGATCCGACATACATTTATATGGATTATACCTTCTCTTATGATGGAGCCTATACCATTGAACTTCCGGAAGATTACGCAAGTAATATCGAGGAAGTCTTTGGGATGGGTTTCAGTGAATTTAATGATGCGTTAAATGCGGGAGAAATTCAGTTTGCACTGGCCGATCCGGCTACACAAGAATGGATTAATAAAGGAACTCCTGCAACGACATATTATACAAATTTAGCGGGACAGGTTACTCAGGCAGATGCGGATGATTTTGCGGTTTCAGCTGCGTATGAAACGAATTCGAATGGAGTTGAATCTTTAATCTTTAAGTATAATAATACATTGGCTGAAGGTACAACCGGACAAATTTGTGTAGGTTTCGTTGACAAGAATGACGAGGGTAAAGCAATGAAATTTATGATTAGTTATTATATTGGCGCATTAGGAAAGTAGTGACGTTGTTTTAATAATAGTAATGAAGAGAATCCTGCTATAAGTTGAATAGTGGGATTCTTTTTTTAGAATTTATTGTATGCTTATGAGATATATTGTTGCTTGTCTTTTTGCGGTATGGGCTTCTGTTGTTTTTTCTCAATCGGTATGTCCCGTTGATTTATGTAACAATAAGTTGAGGGGTAAGGAAATCTACATCCCCAAAGACTTGCAGGGGATGGACCTTCAGAATCCAGAATCTAAATGGAGCTATCACCGGATGTGCTGTACGGATAATGTGGTGGTGTTCTGGGAGAAAGGTTTCGGCAACGATCTGGCCAATCCTCCTCAGTTGGAAGGGCATGACATGCATGTAGATTTGAATAACCTGACGGATAAACTGGAATACTTCTACACGTTCTTCCGTGATTCTTTGCAGTTCACAAAACCGGGTTCGAAAAGTGACCGTTACCGGATGATGGTGATGATTAATTATTCACTGGAAGGAACGGCCTACGGAGGTGATTATGACCAGCAGATTGGTGCACTATGGGCGGCTCCTAATCGTATACAGGATGAGAAATTGAACTGCGTGGCACATGAATTAGGACATAGCTTTCAGGCACAGATTTCGTGTGACGGAGAAGGAGAGGCCTGGGGTGGTTCTGGCTTTTTCGAAATGGCATCGCAGTGGATGTTATGGCAGGTGAATCCGGACTGGCAGACGGATGAACGCTATCACTGGGAAGCTTTTACAAAGTTGACGCACAAGGCTTATCTGCACTTGGAGAATATTTATCACTCACCGTATATTCTGGAATATTGGGGGATGAAGCGAGGACGTCCGATTATTGCAGAGCTTTTCCGTCAGGGCAAGAGAGGGGAAGACCCGGTGATGACTTACAAGCGCATGACGGGATTGTCGCAGGAAGCTTTCTGTGATGAGATGTTTGATGCCTGCCGGCATTTGATTAACTGGGATTTTGACAGGGTGTGGAAAAATACGCGTCCTTATGCGAACAAGTACACTTGCAAGTTGACATCTCAATCGGATGGATGGTATCAGGTGGCCACCGAAAATTGTCCGGAGAATTATGGATTTAATGCCATTCCGTTGAGGGTGCCGGAACCGGGAACAAAGGTGGAGTTGCAGTTTGAAGGATTAAATGGAAAGCAAGGCGGATATGTATCGGTACATCCGGAAAAGGCCGGTTGGCGATATGGGTTTGTAGCCGTCAAAGCTGACGGGAAGAGTATATATGGTGAAATGTCTGCCGATAAGAAAGGAAAACTCACTTTTAAGGTGCCTGAAAACGAGAAGTTAGTATATTTGTGGTTAGTAGTGATGGGGGCACCAGAGGAGCATTGGATGAATCCCTCACCGGAAAGTGGGGAAAAAGATGCACAGTGGCCTTATCGCATCAGACTGAAAGGAACGGATTTAAAGAACTAATTTTATTGGGGTATGTTTGCAAAAGAAACGTATGTCGCTCGCAGGCGGCAATTAAAGGAGAGCATAGGCTCCGGTTTACTGCTCTTTTTAGGGAATGACGAGTGTGGAATGAATTATGAAGACAACACGTATAATTATCGGCAGGATTCTTCATTCCTCTATTTCTGGGGATTGTCATACGCTGGTCTGGCGGCTGTAATTGACATTGACGAGGGCCGTGAAATTATTTTTGGTGATGAACTGACTATTGATCATATTGTATGGATGGGAACGCAGCCAACTTTACACGAGAAGGCACAGCGGGTGGGAGTGACGGAAACCTTGCCACTGGCTGAACTGAAGAAGTACGTAGAGAAGGTGGTGGCACAGAAGCGTACGGTGCATTATCTTCCACCTTATCGGGCAGAACATCGCCTGAAGCTGATGGACCTGTTAGGGGTGAAGCCGGGAGCAGAGATGCCTTCTGTTCCGTTTATCAAAGGGATTGTGAATCTGCGGAATTATAAGACGGAAGAAGAGATTGCGGAGATTGAACGTGCATGTGATGTGACAGCTGAAATGCATCTGGAGGCAATGCGTGTGCTGCGTGTCGGGATGAAGGAGCATGAAGTGGCTGCGGCATTGGAGGCAGTGGCTCAGGCGCATGGATGTAACTTGTCTTTCCCGACCATTGCTACGGTATGCGGACAGACTCTTCATAATCATTATCATGGGCATACGGTAAAGGAAGGGGATATGTTGCTGGTGGATGCCGGAGCTGAGACGGCCATGGGGTATGCAGGTGATATGTCTTCTACCATCTGTGCCGGAAAGAAATTTACCAGTCGTCAGAAGGATATTTACGACATTCAGGTGGCTGCGCATCAGGCGGCGGTGAACGCCTTGAAGCCCGGTGTGTATTTCCGTGATGTGTATGATTTGTCCTGCCAGGTAATTTGTGAAGGCTTGAAAGGGCTGGGACTGATGAAAGGAAATCCGGCAGATGCGGTAGAACAGGGAGCACATGCCATGTTCTTCCCTTGCGGACTGGGGCACATGATGGGACTGGATGTGCATGATATGGAAAACCTCGGGGAGGTATGGGTTGGCTATGACGGACAGCCTAAGAGTACGCAGTTCGGGCGTAAGTCGTTGCGCCTGGCTCGTAAGCTGGAACCGGGTTTTGTGTTGACCATTGAGCCGGGTATTTATTTTATTCCGGAACTGATGGATTACTGGAAAGCAGAGCATCGTTTTACCGATTTCATCAATTATGAGAAACTGGAAAGTTACCGGGACTTTACGGGGTTGCGTAATGAGGAGGATTACCTGATTACGGCTACCGGAGCACGAAGACTGGGTAAGAAGATTCCTTTGACAACGGAAGAAGTGGAGGCAATGAGATGACGAACGATAGTAAAGCGATTGCGTGTGCCTGTGTGGCGGTGTTGAGCTGGTCGACAGTGGCCACGGCTTTTAAGATGGCCTTGCGTTATCTGACGCATTTTGAGATGTTATGGGTGGCCAGCCTGACTTCACTGGTGATATTTGCGGTGTTGCTGACTGCACAGCGGAAATGGAGATTGCTTGGGAATCTGACAGGGAAACAATGGTTGTATTATGCCGGACTGGGACTGCTGAATCCGGTGGCTTATTACTTGGTGCTGTTCAAAGCATACGACTTGCTGCCTGCGCAGGTGGCGCAGCCTATTAATTATGCCTGGCCGATTGTGCTGCTGATTTTGTTGGCTTTATTTGCTGGACAACCTATACCTAAGAAGAAATACATCGGTATGTTTGTTTCTTTGGCTGGAGTCGCATTGATCTCAATCGGTACCGGATTTAACGGGGAGATGAGTGTATCAACGGAGGGATTTCTGCTGGCGGCACTGAGTGCTGTGCTGTGGGCTACCTATTGGATGCTGAATAACCGGAATAAAGTACAGACGGATGGTAGTGTGGTTTTGTTCCTGACCTTCTTGTTTGGTTCGGTTTATTTGTCAGTGGGAGCTTTGTTCTGTGGGTTGAACTTGAGTTCGCTAACCGGTGTGTTGTCGGGTATGTACGTCGGAGGATTTGAAATGGGAATTCCTTTTATTTTCTTCGGACTGGCCATGCGGAAAACTTCCAATCCGGCTTTGATAAACCAGTTGTGTTACTTGTCGCCCTTCATGTCATTGTTCTTCATTTCGGTCGTGCTGGGCGAGCAGATTGTGTTTACTACTTACATCGGACTGGTGATGATTGTGCTGGGAATTGTCTTCAATCAGTATTTCGTAAAAAGTCCCAAGCAGGCAAAAATCGTCCAATAGGATGAAAAAATAGTATAGAATCGCCTCTCCTGAGTGCAGGAGGGGCGATTTTGGGATAATATTGTTATCGTTTCAGACTTCAATGGCAGAGAGTTATCTGTTTATCTTTTTTCTTTGCAATTGGAAAAATATTCTATGATATGAAAAATACATCGTTAATCGTAAGTGCTGTTTTATGGCTTTGCAGCTGTCTTTCCATGATGGCAGCCGGAAATAAAGTATATGTGGTGCAGTCGCCCGACAAGCAGGTGAAAGTGGAAATTTCTGCGGGTACGGACGGACTGATTTATTCTGTATATCATAAAGACTCTCTTATTGTTGTTGATAGTAAATTAGGGTTAATTCAAGAAGGAAAGACACCTGCTTTGGCGGGTGGGGCGAAAGTGATTTCTGCCAAAACTAAAAAGATTTTTCAGGACATTGATGCACCTTTTTATCGCTTCAAGTCGTTTCAGGCAGTTTGCAATGAAATGAACTTGAAGCTGAAAGGTGAGTATGGAGTGTATTTCCGTGTCTACAACGAAGGAGTGGCTTATCGTTTTTATACCTCTTCCAAAGAGGACTTGATTATCAAAAATGAGATTGCGGAATTCCGATTTGCCGGTGATTATACAGCTTATTTACCGTATTCTACGAATAAGGAAAAACCGATGGCAATGGCTTTTCAAAATACGTATGAGGTGAAACCGTTGTCAGAGGCTCCACAGGAACTGGCTTTTTTGCCGGTAACGGTGGACTGCAAGCAGGCGAAGGTGACACTGCTGGAGTCGGACTTGGAAGCTTATCCGGGAATGTTTGTGCAGCCGGATGGAAAGCAGGCATTGAAAGGTGTGTTTGCTCCTTATCCGAAAAAGACGGATTTCTATCCTTGGCGCAAGCAGGAGTATGTGACGGAAACGGAGGACTACATTGCACGCGTAAAAGGAAACCGTACGTATCCGTGGCGTATCCTGGCTATAACGGAAAAGGATACAGAAATGCCGGTGAATAATCTGGTATATGCGC
The DNA here is from genome assembly GCF_037892625.1 of Phocaeicola sp. ICN-14070. Lineage (NCBI taxonomy): Bacteria > Pseudomonadati > Bacteroidota > Bacteroidia > Bacteroidales > Bacteroidaceae > Phocaeicola > Phocaeicola sp. ICN-14070. The sequence continues at coordinate 14,898 of NZ_JBBKBF010000059.1, forward strand.
TGGCTTCTCCTAATCGCATTGGAGATTGTTCTTGGGTAAAGCCGGGTAAGGTAGCATGGGACTGGTGGAATGACTGGAACCTGAAAGGGGTACCTTTCAAAGCAGGTATCAACATGGATACATATAAGTATTATATTGATTTTGCTTCCCGGAACGGGTTGGAATATGTCGTATTGGACGAAGGTTGGTATGACCCGAAGAGTGGGGATATGCTGACAGTGATTCCTGAACTGGATTTGCCGGAATTGATTCGATATGGAAAGAGCAAGGGAGTGGAGCTGGTACTCTGGACGGTGTTCAATGTGCTGGATTCACAGTTGGATGAGGCTTGCCGGAAGTATGCTGAAATGGGAATCAAAGGCTTTAAGGTGGATTTCCTTGACCGGGATGACCAGACTGCGGTGGAAATGATTTATCGTATTGCGGCAAAGGCGGCAGAATATAAACTGATATTGGATTATCACGGTATCTATAAGCCAACTGGTTTGAATCGTACCTATCCGAATGTGGTAAATTATGAAAGCGTGTTTGGTATGGAAGAGATGAAATGGAGTGAGGTGGAGAAGAATATGCCGCTTTATGATGTGACTTTCCCGTACATCCGTTTGATGGCTGGTTATGTGGACTACACACCGGGAGCTATGCGGAACTTGTCGAAGCGTGATTTCCAGCCTATGTATTCCAGTCCCGCCAGTATGGGTACACGCTGTCATCAGTTGGCTGCTTACATTGTGCACGATTCACCGTTTACGATGTTGTGTGATGCACCAACAAATTATTTGAAAGAGCAGGAATGTGTGCATTTCATCAGCTCAATTCCGGTGGAGACAGATTCTACCTTTATTTATTCGGGCAAACTGGGTGAATCGATTGTGACAGTTCGCAAAAAAGATATTAACTGGTATATCGGAGGTATGACAAACTGGGATGAGCGCGAGGTGACACTGGATTTCTCCTTCTTGGGTGAAGGAGAGAAGTACCAATGTACTTTGTTCAAGGATGGTGTCAATGCGTCTCGCCAGGCAGAAGATTATGTGAAGGAAACTTTTGTGGTAGATGCCCATACCAAACTGCCTATCCATTTGGCTTCTGGAGGAGGATTTGCCTTGAAACTGGAACGTACTTTTGTAACGGAAGTGAAACCTTCGGCTGTGCCTGAGGGAAAAGGAATCCCTTCTTTCTATAAAAAATACCTGGCAGTAGACGGATTGTATATTGTGTCATCTGATAAGGTACGTGATGAGGCTTTGGAAAAGGCGTATGAGATTGTTTCGCTGATGCTGGCGAAGCGTCCGGATGTTAAACAGTACATGGTGAGCAAAGGCTGTCATGTGATGATTATCGGGGAGCACGAAGAGGTGTGTGATTTGCCGGAATATGCGCATATCTGCAACACACCGGAGAATATCGCTTTCTGGAATAAGCGTGCCAGAGGTTTTGGCGGTGCTCCGGAAGATGATTTTTCGGCCAGCTGTGGAGAAGAGAATATGCTGGCTTTCCCAGGTGACAAGTATGTGGGAGAAAATATCCTGATTCATGAGTTTGCACATTTGTTCCATACCATTGGTATTGTAGGTGTAGAACCTGATTTTGATGACCGTTTGGAGAAGTGCAGACAAAATGCCATTGCCAAGGGATTGTGGAAGGATACGTATGCTATTTCAAATAAAGAAGAGTATTTTGCAGAATGTGTGCAGTCGTTCTTCAACTGTAACCGTTATTCGGAGACTCCGAATAAAGTACACAATGCCATGAACCGTCGTACGAAATTGAAATCGTATGATCCAGACATGTATCAGTTGCTGAAAGAGTATTTTTATGAAATTGAAATACCTATTTTTAACGAGGTTCATCCATAATGATAAGGAATGGTACCAATACAATTTGTAGCTTTGGGGGAGAATCTCTTCTTGAAAAATAAACGGAAATAATAATCTATAAATATGAGTAACACCATGAAAAAATTTGTGATTTCTGCTCTGCTTTTTTCGTTGATAGGAGGTGGGGCATACGCGCAGAAGAAGGCTTCTGCACACGGCTATCCGATTGATCCGGTTCCGTTTACTTCGGTAAAACTGACGGATTCTTTCTGGGGACAGCGTTTGAAAGCCAGCCGTGAAGTAACTATTCCATTGGCTTTTAGCAAATGTGAAGAAACCGGACGCTACAAGAACTTTGAAATGGCAGCTCATCCGAGTGAAAATAATAAGGTGACAGGCTATTCATTTGATGATACGGATGTGTATAAGACTATTGAAGGAGCCAGCTATCTGCTTCAGACTTATCCGGATAAGAAGCTGAAGAAATACATTGACAGTGTGCTGGTAATTGTGGCTGCTGCGCAGGAACCTGACGGCTATTTGTACACTTCACGTACCATGAATCCTAAACATCCACATGAATGGGCTGGTAGTAAACGCTGGGAGAAGGTGGAAGAACTGAGCCATGAGTTCTATAACTTAGGTCACATGGTAGAAGGTGCTATTGCACACTATCAGGCTACGGGACAACGGAATTTCCTGGATATAGCCATTCGTTATGCAGACTGTGTCTGCCGGGAGATTGGTGACAAACCGGGACAGCAGGTACGTGTGCCAGGTCATCAGATTGCAGAAATGGCATTGGCTAAACTATATCTGGTAACGGGTGACCAGAAATACCTGGATCAGGCTAAATTCTTCCTGGATAAGCGTGGCTATACTTCTCGTCGGGATGAATACAGTCAGGCTCACAAACCGGTAATTGAACAGGATGAGGCAGTAGGACATGCAGTACGTGCAGCGTACATGTATTCTGGTATGGCCGATGTGGCTGCCCTGACAGGTGATACAGCTTATATTCATGCCATCGACCGTATTTGGGATAACATTGTATCTAAGAAATTGTATATTACCGGAGGTATTGGTGCGACAAATAACGGGGAAGCTTTCGGAAAGAATTATGAACTTCCTAATATGTCGGCTTATTGTGAAACTTGTGCGGCTATCGGTAATGTATATATGAATTACCGTTTGTTCCTCTTACACGGAGAGTCCAAGTATTACGATGTGCTGGAACGTACCTTGTACAATGGATTGATTTCAGGCGTATCTTTGGATGGTGGCGGTTTCTTCTATCCGAATCCGTTGGAGTCTATGGGCCAGCACCAGCGTCAGCCTTGGTTCGGTTGTGCTTGTTGTCCGTCTAATATCTGCCGTTTCATTCCTTCTGTTCCGGGCTATGTTTATGCAGTAAAAGGGAAAGATGTATACGTAAACTTGTTTATTGCTAACAATGCTACTTTGCAGGTAAACGGAAAGAAGGTTACACTTTCACAAACCACATCTTATCCATGGAACGGGGATATTACATTGGCCGTAGACCGTAACTCGGCTGGACAGTTTGCCATGAAGATTCGTATTCCGGGATGGGTACGCAATCAGGTAGTTCCGAGTGACTTGTATACTTATACCGATGGTGTGCGTCCGAAATACAGTGTGAAGGTGAACGGTGAAGAAGTGAAATCAGACTTGCAGAAAGGTTACCTGACTATCGACCGTAAATGGAAGAAGGGAGATAAGGTAGAAGTTCACTTCGATATGAACGTGCGTACGGTAAGAGCGAATGGAAAGGTGGAAGCTGACCGTGGTCGGGTATCTGTAGAACGTGGTCCGATTGTATATTGTGCAGAATGGCCAGACAACGATTTTGACGTTTTGAGTGTATTGATGAACCGCACTCCGAAATTTGAAGTTGTAGAAAAACCGGATTTGTTGTATGGTATCAATCAGATTAAGACTCAGGCTCAGACATTGGAATACGATGAATCAGGCCGTCTGGTCGCAAAAGATCATACATTGACTATGATTCCTTATTACGCATGGGCACATCGTGGAGCGGGAAATATGGCTGTGTGGTTGCCGAATGAAGTAAGTGCTACTCGTCCGGTTGCTATCCCGACATTGGCATCGAAGAGTAAGGTAGATGCCTCACATAAAGTTACCTCATTGTCTTCTATTACAGATGGGCTGATTCCCAAAGATGAGAATGACCGTACAATCCCGTATTATCATTGGTGGCCGAAAGAAGGTACTACAGAATGGATTTCATACGAATTCCCGGAAGAAATGGAAGTTTCCACTTCTACGGTGTATTGGTATGATGATGCTCCTTGGGGAGGTTGCCGTGTACCGAAGTCTTGGAAAATCTATTATAAGGATGCTTCAGGCAATTGGGCTCCAGTTCAGAATATTACAGCGTATGGGGTCCAGAAGGGTAATCCCAATACCGTAGACTTTGAACCAGTGAAGACAAAGGCCGTGAAACTGGAGGTGGTACAGCCGGATAAGAATTCTTCTGGATTGTATGAGTGGGAAGTGAAATAACCATGATAATTAATAGATAATAATGCAATCAGATTCGGGACTTTGGGTTTTCTTTGGTATGACTGGAGAAAACCTGGGGTCCCGAATTCTCTAATATCATAGAATAGAATGGAAAATAATATGTTTAAATCAGGTGTTTTGCTATTTGCATTAGGAAGTATGTCTTGTATCTCACTTTGGGCACAAGGCACGGTAGAAGATTACAACCGTGCGTATGCGCTGCGAGAGAAATACAATGCCAAGCACGTGCTGTATGCAGGTGTGGTTCCGCATTGGGTAGATCAGACTTCTGCTTTCTGGTATGTACGGCAGACGGAAAAGGGAAAAGAATATGTGAAGGTAGATGCTGCATCGAAAAAACGTACGGCATTGTTTGACCAGCAGAAAATGGCGGTTGCTTTGACAGAAAAAGCAGGACGTGCAATAAATGCCTATAATCTTCCGCTTCAGAATTGCCGGTTAAATATTTCATTAGATACGTTACGCTTCCAATTGGACGGGAAGTTTTGGGCTTACAGCATCAAAAATAACCGTTTGTTGGATGAAGGAGCCATACCTCCTCGTGGAAAGGAACGTCACTGGATGGAAGTAGACGATGAGAAAGAAGGGCGCCCGGTTACCTCACCGGATGGTAAGTGGACCGCTTTTATCAAAAATGACAACGTATATGTTCGCGAAGTGGCTACAGGCAAAGAGAAGCAGCTGAGTCAGGATGGAACGTTGAGTAATTACTATTCTTCGTATATCCAGTGGTCGCCCGATTCCAAGTCGGTGGTATCTTGTCGGATTCGTCCAGCAGAAAAACGTTACGTATATTATGTGGAATCTTCTCCTGCCGATCAGGCACAACCCAAATTGCATAAGCAGGAATATGCAAAACCTGGAGACGAGCTGCGTTTCAAGGTGCCTTGTATTTTCGAAGTAGAATCCGGCCGTCGTTTGATTCCTTCTACGGAGCTGTTCAGCCATCAATATGAATTGTCTGGTCCGATGTGGAATGCGGATAGTAAGGCCATTACTTTCGAATACAATGAACGTGGGCATAAAGTATATCGTGTGTTGGAAATGTCGGCAGTGGATGGCAGTGTGCGTACGTTGATTGAAGAAAAGGAAGAAAAATACGTGAACTATCTTCGGATTTACCGTAACTATCTGAGCGATGGCAAGCGGATTATCTGGTCAAGTGAGCGGGATAATTACAACCATTTGTATCTCTACGACCGGGCTACCGGAAAGCCTTTGCATCAGATTACGAAAGGTGAGTGGTATGTTCGTGGAGTGCAGCATGTGGATGAGGCCAATGAAGTGATTTACTTTTCGGCCAATGGTATGAAAAAAGGCGAGGATCCGTACTTGATTCATTATTATAAAATCAATTTTGATGGAAGTAACCTGGTGGAACTGACTCCGGAAGAGGGAATGCACCAATGCTGGTATTCATCCGACTATAAGTATCTGGTAGATGTGTATAGCAAAGTAGACCAGGCTCCGATTGCTGTGCTTCGTGATGCAAAGAACGGAAAAATCCGTATGCAGCTGGATAAAGCCGATATTTCTGCTTTGCTGGCCAATGGCTGGAAAGCCCCGGAAGTATTTTCTGCCAAAGGACGTGATGGAAAAACGGATATGTGGGGAGTGATTTATCGCCCGTCTAACTTTGATCCGTCGAAGAAATATCCGGTAATTGAATACATTTATTCCGGACCGGGTGACCAGTATGTACCAAAGACTTTCTCTTCTTATAACTGGTGGATGACGTCGCTGGCTGAACTGGGATTCATTGTGGTACAGGTAGATGGTATGACCACTTCTTTCCGTTCGAAAGAATTTGAAGAAGTTTGTTACAAGAACCTGAAAGATGCCGGATTGCCCGACCATATAGCCTGGATTAAAGCTGCTGCGCAGAAATATCCTTATATGGATATTGACCGGGTAGGAATTTTCGGTTGCTCTGCCGGAGGACAGGAGTCTACCGGTGCTGTGTTGTTCCATCCGGAATTCTACAAGGCTGCCTATTCGGCATGTGGATGTCACGACAACCGTATGGATAAAATCTGGTGGAATGAACTTTGGATGGGATATCCGGTAGATGAATCCTACAGTGCTTGTTCCAATGTAGACAATGCTCATCTGCTGAGTCGTCCGTTGATGCTGGTCGTAGGCGAACTGGACGATAATGTAGATCCTGCTTCTACCATGCAGGTGGCCAATGCTTTGATAAAAGCCAATAAAGATTTTGAACTGGTAGTTATCCCGGGAGCTCACCACACGATGGGAGAGGACTTTGGCGAACACAAGCGTTATGACTTCTTTGTCCGCCATTTGATGGGAATCACTCCTCCCTCATGGGATAAAGTGAAAACAGGAAAATAACTTGTGGCAGGTCAATGGGTCATTCATTTCAGTGAATGGCCCATTCTGCTATATCTTTGATTACTTTCTCCGACACCCGTCCGGGGTGATTGTATTCCATAGGGGTGGACTTCCCGGTGCCTTCCATGAAACAATGGTTTAAAGACGGATACGACCGGAAAGTTACGTTGGGTTTACCGAACATTCCGAGTTTCCACATGGCAAAATCCTGCATGGTTACCTGATAATCGCGTTCTCCCTGTAAAAAGAGCATGGGGATAGTCAGCGAATGGGCTGTCATGACAGGAGCGTACTTGTCCAGATAGTCCCAGTAGGCTTCAGGAGCGCTGGCCTTGATTTGCTGATATTGCTGCATGAGGAGTTGTTCGTCAGTATCTCCGTTCAGTGAAGCCAGATAGTGCAACTGTTCTTTAAGGATGTCATCTTGCGGACGGGAAGGGGCAGCCAGCAGGATAAGACCTTTTACGGAAGGACAACGTGTAGCAATGAGAGGAGCCAGTAATCCTCCCAGGCTGTGCCCTGCAATGAAGACTTTCTGCGCGTCAACAAACGGAAGGGAGGCTGCAAGCTGGCTGGCAGAGATGGCGTCTTCTATCACTTCCTCTTCTGGAGTAATATCCTTTCCTTTTGGAGAAGCCGATTTCCCATACACATACGTACGTTTATCATAACGTAGAACGGCTACACCTTGTGAGGCTAATCCCCAAGCCATATCCTGATAAATCTTGTTGGGGCCGATTTGTCCGTCCTTATTATGAGGTCCCGAGCCTTGTAATAAGATTACGATGGGAAGATTGTTTTTTCCTTTAGGCCGGGTGATGACGCCAGGCAGTTTGTACGTACCGGTGACAACCTCTATGGGTGATTCTTCCAGGTGAATACTGTCGAAAGGGATTACTTGTGGCTTTTCTTCGGCTGGAACAGGCAGCAGGTGAAGTCCGTTTACTTTTCTTTCCTGATTGAATGCGACCATAAAGCGTATAGGGGCACGTTCAAATTTCAAGTCGCTGTAATAGACTATTGTTCCGCCAATGGCATCTTGCTTCCATTCTTTTTCTTCCACCAGCGTTCCGAGCTGTTGCTCCATTTGTGACCACATATTGTTTAATTGTGACAGGGGAACTGCTTGTTGCATTTTAGCGTCGAAGCAAGCGTATATACTGTCACTTTGTGCATTTTTCATCCATTGCAGAATCTGTTGTGCACGTTGCATATTATTCTGCTGGGCATGAGCCTGCAGGCAGGCTGCCAGTAATGCGATAGAAAGCCATTGTATATTTTTCATATAGGATAATAATTTGAAGGCTAAGATAATAAAAGTCTGTAATAACTATGTCGTGTATAGCTTGGTTTAGGTCAGGAGTAGAGAATTTTTAAAATAAAAGATTATTTTTGTCATTGATATGATAAAATAAAGTTGTACGCCTTAAAATTAAATCTAATGATAGAACCTGTTTATTCTGCTGCTGAAAATCGTTACGAATGTGGTATGCAGTATCGCCGTGCCGGGCGTAGTGGAGTGATGCTGCCCGCCATTTCTTTGGGATTATGGCATAATTTTGGTGATGTAGATACACTTTCACTTAGCCGGAAAAAATTGCACTATGCGTTTGATCATGGAATTACACATTTTGACTTGGCTAATAATTACGGACCTTCTTATGGCTCAGCCGAAGAAACCTTTGGACAGATTATGAAGTCATCGTTCGCTCCCTATCGGGATGAGTTGTTTATTTCCACGAAGGCGGGTCATGACATGTGGCCAGGCCCGTATGGCAACTGGGGTTCCAGAAAACATCTGATGGCCAGCTTGGATCAGAGCTTGAAGCGGATGAATCTGGATTACGTGGATGTATTTTATTCTCATCGGTATGACCCGGATACGCCGTTGGAAGAAACTCTTCAGGCATTGGTTGATATTGTACGCAAGGGAAAGGCTTTGTATGTCGGCCTGTCTAAATACCCGTTGGATGCCTATCTGTTTGCATGTCATTATCTGAGAGAACGGGATGTGCCTTGCCTGCTGTATCAGGGACGGTATAGTATGCTGGTACGCGAACCGGAATCTCAGGGGATATTGAATGCCGTGAAGGAAAATGGAAGTGGGTTTGTGGCTTTTTCTCCTCTGGCACAAGGCTTGCTGACTAACCGTTATCTGAACGGTATTCCGGATGATTCTCGTATAGCAAGGGGTGGCTTCCTGAAAAAAGAGGCGCTTACGCCGGAAGTGTTGAGTAAGATACAAGCTTTGAATGAACGGGCGGCTATGCGTGGACAGTCACTGGCCGAAATGGCTCTGGCCTGGTTGTTGAAAAACGAAACTGTGACTTCTGTGATTGTAGGGGCCAGTTCGGTTGAACAGCTGGGAGATAGTTTGAAAACTTTGAATCATCTTTCATTTGAAGAAGAGGAACTTCATGCAATCGAAAAAATTCTGATGTAGCCGGCTAACTTCATGTGTGTAAGGTGAAAAGGGAAATGAAAAAAGTGAGTAGCCTGTTTGTTAAAACAATATAATTATAGGCAGCTTACTTTTTTTGCTATGAACATTCATATAAATTTGTTCCTCTGAAACACACTCGTTTTTATATATGGATGAAATAATCATTATTATCGGGTTGATAGTACTGAACGGTATTTTCGCCATGTCTGAGGTGGCATTAATATCAGCCCGAAAATCCCGGTTGTCGACAGATGTAAAAAAAGGGAATAAATCTGCTCGCGTAGCATTGAAACTGGCAGGGGACCCAGATCGTTTTCTTTCTACAGTTCAAATTGGTATTACATTAATCGGTATTCTGACCGGTATCTATTCGGGTAATAAGATTGCGGTCGACCTGACGAATCTGCTTATCTCATGGGGAGTTGCTTCTTCTTATGCTTTTGGACTGGCACAGGGAATAATTGTAGTGATAGTAACTTTTCTTACTATTATTTTTGGTGAGTTGGTGCCTAAACGTATTGGTATGAGCATGGCCGAGAGAATGGCTAAGCTGGTGGCACGGCCTATGAATGTGCTGGCAAAAGTGGCTTTACCCTTTGTCTGGCTGTTATCTAAGAGTACGGAAGCAATCTTTAATCTGTTGGGTATCAAGGATACCGACAGTAAAGTGACAGAAGAGGAAATCAAGTCTATTATCAAAGAAGGAGCTGATGATGGGGAAGTACAGCCTGTGGAACAGGACATTGTACAGCGTGTATTCTTGTTGGGCGATTTGAAAGTAGGCTCCATTATGACGCATAAGAGTGACATTGTGGCGCTTGAGAGTGGAATGACGGCGGCTGAAGTGAAAGCAGTACTGGTGAACGAATTGTATGAGTTTTATCCGGTGACGGAAGATGGTGACCTGGATAGGGTGAAAGGGGTAGTAAACCTGAAGGATTTGGTATTACATCTTTCTGAAGCGAATTTCAATCTGCCGGCTCTGACGCATGAGGCTACATTCTTTCATGAAAACATGAATGTGTACAAGGCTCTGGAGCAGATGAAGGCCCAGAAGATAAGTCGTGCTCTGGTTTGTGATGAGTTTGGAGCTTGCGTGGGAATTATCACCTTGCGTGACATTCTGGAAGGCTTGGTCGGTTCTATGGACGATGCTGGGGAGGAACCGGATATTATCAAGCGAATCAATAAGGATGGCTGGCTGGTAGACGGGCAGTGTCCGTTGTATGATTTCTTGTGCTATTTTAATCGTCAGGACCTCTTGGAAGATGTAGACTATCATACGGTAGGAGGGTTAATTCTGCAGCATTTACAGCATATACCACAAAGTGGAGAAACGTTGGAGTGGAATAATTTTGTATTGGAAGTGGTGGATATGGATGGAGCTCGAATTGACAAAGTGTTGGTTACCATTCCTTCTACGGAAAATGAGGAAGAATGTGAATTCTAATTTTTGAATTTTGGAAGAATAGTGAAAAAGTCTTTTGGATTATCCCAAAAGACTTTTTCACTTTGTTGTTAACCCCTTTGAATATTTCGCCCTGGTGGTTAATGTATGTTGTAAAACATTGTTTTTTAGCTTTAGGTTTTGCTGTTTCAG
>NZ_JBBKBF010000060.1:0-24957 GCF_037892625.1 Phocaeicola sp. ICN-14070
CAAGATTACTCCCAGACGGAAACCGGCATGATTCTGCCCCTCAATGTCGCAAGTCAATGTCTGCGTCTTGTTGGTAGCATAACTATAGTAGCCGGCTACATGGAATCCCCATTTCTTTCCTGTCGGATAGATCTTCAGACCGATTTCCGGAGAAACATAAAATCCCCACGATTTGTCGTACACACCTCCGCTACCAAAATAAGTAGTATTACGGGCAAACATAGCACCTGCCTTCACTCCGATATAAGGCTTTATATAACGGTTGGTAGAAAGATTATATGCTCCCATCACGCCAAACGGTACTTGAAATGCCGAACGCTGCTGGTCGGTAGTCAGTGACTCTGTAGGCGACAATGACAAGGTCTGACGCCCCACATACTTATGATTGGTATGGAAAGAAGCAAAGACTCCAGCTTCCCAACGAGGCGTAAACTGATAGCCCAACTCATAGTTCATTCCCCATCCGCTCAACTTATCTGCAAAATCAGTAGAAAAAGGCGCATTCATCTGCCAGTCCACCTTCAAAGTAGTCTTGCTGATATCGAATTGCGAAAATCCTCTTACAGCCACTCCCAGACACATAAAGGCCAGCAGCGCCATCTTTTTCAATACATTTATCTTCATTTCAAATTCCTCCTCTAATTAATTAACCGATTTAATATAAGGTGACTGTTCAAAAGCCTGTACCACCGAGTTCTGCAACATCATCTGATTAAACTGCCCGCTGTACTGGAATCCAGACGCACTGGCATACCATACTACCGGAAGGTTTTTCTGTGCACCGCCTTCATCGGCAGTCAGGTCGACCATCTCCATCACCAAGGTATTGGTATTATAGGAATAGGACACAGGATACGGATAATACCATCCAGACCAGGGACCCCAGAAGCCATAGTCCCACCAGCCGCCCCAGTATCCACCGGTAATGACCTGAGTTGTCTGAGCTACGTAGGAAAGCTGCAAGCCCACATTGGCTTCTTCCTTCTTTTCCGGATCAAGGATACGGGTGTATCCGCGTGCATCCATTTCAGCGGCTACCTTATTAATAATAGCCTTTGCATTCTCATCCTTCCAGTAAGTAGCACGATACCCGCCAACCTCCAAAATACTGTCAGGCAAGAAATAGGTTTTATAGCTACCAAAGTCGGCATCCTTATCATAATCGGTATAGACTACCAGATCCGCGTCCAGCTGATTCATGTCAGGGTCTTTCTCACATGCCGACAACCCCAACAACAGACACGCAAAAAACAACATTTTTCTCATAATTCATCTTGTTTTATTAAATTGAACGCCCTTTAAATACTGAGCTCTTGAAAGACGGAAGTATCACCCCGTTCAGGGTCAGACGATTAGAATTGAAATTCGGGGTAATGGTAACCGTGGCATTATTCGTTCCCTTCGGCATACTAATATCCAAACGAGCCGAAATACCAGTGCCCATCACATTCATAGATAAATAAAGCGTACCTTTCTTGTCAGTCTTTACTTCGTAAGAAGAAACCTTTCCGTCTACCGTCACACCTCCCAATCCGTTTGGGCCTGCAGCCGGAATATTAAAAGCTACCTGCACCACCGCATTTTCTCCGTCTACAGAAACGAAATTAGTATTCGATGTCACGTAGGCCGTCTGCCCGTACTTAAACACCACCTGGTCTGCTTCAAGGGTAAATTTCCTTGCATTAACAGCTTCCATGGCTTCTGCATGATGAATACTGTCTATTTTCTCTTGAAGAGCTTTCTTTTCTTCTTTGGTCAACTCAACTTCTTGAGCCTGAATATGTCCGACCATCAAGGCCAGAGCGCATATCAGAATTGATACCATTTTTTTCATACATCTATGTCTTTAATTGATTACATACTATAAACAACAGATTCAGCGTTTTGCTGCATAATTCCTGTTAAAAAAAGTATAATGTATTTCCTCGTTTTCAAATAAAATTGTTATCTTTAGAATATATAAAGAAAAAATCTATTCATTACCTTAAAAAAACCGTACCATGACACACATCAGCGAAATAACCTTATTGATTGCCGTCATTGCACTGGCCCTCTGGCCGGTCGTATTGTTTGCCTTGCGTTTCTTGCGCGAGCGTCAGAAACGGTTGGAATACATTGAAAGAATGACAAAAGACGAACAAGACGAAGTCACGACGAAAGACCTCGTCATCAGCGTACTGAAGAAAATAGGCTGCCAGCCTAAGGTGAATGAAGAAAATCACATCACCTTTAAATATCAGGGCGACGATTTCTATATTGCGGCAGAAGAAGAGAACCGATTTATCATGATCTGGAATCCGTGGTGGGGCTCCATCAATGCCGACAACGAAGCGCTTCCCTATCTGAAAGAGATTATCAATTTAGCCAATGTAAACTCACTGGTCACTACCGTCTATATGGTGGACGAGGATGAGAAGACCATCGGACTACACTCCCGTTGCCACACGTTCTTCTCTCCCAGAGAAGGAGAATTGGAAGAACACATGAAAATGCTGCTGGACTATTTCTTTGACATGCACAATGCAATAAAGGATAACATGAACCAGTTAGGTCAGGCAGCTATCAACGAGGAAGAGAAAAAAGAACGCGTAAAAGTAAAAGGTTTCTCTGCCTATAAGGAAAACACCATGCCTATTGAGGCGAAGAAGGAGGAAGAGAAGAAGGAGTAGGCTCTTCGTCATGCTTCCGCATACTAAACTCACAGCCGCAATACTGCTGGTTATAGAAATTATATTCCTTGATAATAGCTATACGGCGTTCACTCAAGCCACCCTTGCGCCAGTTCTGTTCCCACCAGGTTACATCGGGATAAGCAGCTACAGCCCAATGCCCTGCTTCATTAATCTGCTCCAGACTTTTCCAGCGAGAGGAAGCTAACGTAGTCGTGATGACTGAAAAACCGTGCTCATGTGCATAACAGGCCGTATCGGCCAGACGCATTTTGAAACATTTCAGGCAACGCCCTCCGCGCTCCGGTTCATTTTCAAGTCCGGCTACCGTGCAACGCCAGGATGCATGGTCATAATCTGCATCCACAATATCCAAGCCCAACGACTGGGCATAGCGGGTACACTCGTCCTTACGGATATTGTATTCCTCCAACGGGTAGATATTCGGATTACAATAATAAATAGTAGGACGTATGCCATGATTCAACAGGCATTCGATAATAGCCGATGAACACGGTGCGCAACAGGTGTGCAACAGGACTTTGTCGGCTCCACCGGGTACTTCCAATTCAAATTTCTTCTTTTTCATCCTTTCACTTACCTTTATTCACACGAATCAGACACTCCCTCCGCATAAGAAGCAAACAAGGGTTGCAACAGTTCCGGTATATCTATCCCCTGCTCGCGTATTCCCTTCAGGCAGTTATGCGCTTCTTTTGTCAGAGAGAAATACATTTGCCGCTTGTCTTTCTCGCCCAAAGCACGCACTAACAGATTCCGCTCCTCCACCGCACGAATCACCTTGGAGGCATGCGAGGGAGTCAGTCCCGTACGCTCTACAATCGTACTGGCTGCTACCCGCTCCTTGCCAATAGCACATAACACCATGGCTTCGTTCAGCGACACTCCATGCGACTGCATCAAACGGGATTCAAGTTCAGAGAGAGCCCGAAAGAGCTCTCTCATCACACAAATACATTTTATTTTTTCCATACTTAAATAAACAGATTTACATTGGCTTCCTCGGCACGGTCCATATAGGTCGCTACCCCACCGATGGTGACGTTGTCCAGCAGTTCCTCCTTTTTCACTCCCATCACATCCATCGACATCTGGCAAGCAATGAATTCTACTCCATTATCAATGGCCTGCTGACGAAGTGATTCCAATGAATCGATTCCCTTACGGTTCATGATGTAACGCATCATCTTCGTACCCACACCTCCCATATTCATCTTTGAAAGCTTGAGTTTCCGAGAGCTGGAAGGCAACATCATGCCGAACATTTTTCCAAAAATGTCTTTCTGCACCAAGGGTTTCCGTTCCTTCTTGATGGCATTCAGTCCCCAGAAGGTAAAGAAGATGGTCACTTTCTTACCCGTAGCCGCCGCACCGTTAGCCAGCACAAAGGTAGCCAAAGTTTTGTCAAGGTCATCACTGAAAAGGATGAAAGTTTTTCCCTTCTCTCCCACGTCCTGACGGGAAGCCTCTATGGCACAAGGAGTCGCTTTCTCTACCACTACCTTATAGATTCCCCCTTCCGACTTAAAGGAAAGGAAGCGGTTTCCGGTAGTACGGCACCATGCCTCTGCGTCTCTCGGGAAGCCGGCATCCGTAGCATGAATTTCCATCTGCTCACCGGCTTTCAGTTCCTCCATCCCTTTTTTCAAACGCAAGATAGGACCAGGACACTGTATGCCACAGGCATCTACCACATGTACCTTTTTGCAATCCGAATTTCCTTCAGCCGTTTCACACGAGCAGGCTACGGCACATGCTTCTTCCGGCTGGCAAACCGGAGTAACCGCTGCATTGTAGGTCTTGATACCACCTATCAGGTTACGCACATCCTTATAACCGTTTTCTTTCAGAATGTTAGAGGCCAGATAACCGCGCAAGCCGACTCCGCAGTACAAGAAGACTGGTTTGTCCGATGGAATTTCCTTCATCCGTGAACGCATCTCATCCAAAGGCACGTTCACCGCTCCAGAAATGTGCCCCAGTTCATATTCGTCTTTTGTCCGCACATCCACCAAGGTCACTTTAGTCAAATCGGCCTGCTGCAACTCTCTCCAATAAAGAGGAGTCATCTTGCCGTTCAAGATATTTCCAGCCACATACCCCGACACCGCTACCGGATCTTTAGCTGAAGAGAAAGGAGGTGCGTAGGCATGTTCCAGTTGCATCAAATCATATACGGTTCCTTTCTGCTTGATGACCAATGCATATTCATCAATTCGCTTATCCACTCCATTGTATCCCACAATCTGTGCCCCATACAAACGACCGTCTTCAGGAGAGAAAGTAATTTTGATGTCCATCTGCAAAGAATCGGGATAGTAACCGGCATGCGAACCTGAGTGAATGGTTGCCGACAGATAAGGTATACCAAAAGCTTTCAGACGCTTGGCGGGAAGTCCCGTAGAAGCCACCGTCAAATCAAACACTTTCGCTATGGCTGTCCCGATAGAACCTTCATATTTCACTCGGTTGCCAAATGTCATGTTATCGGCTACGATACGTGCCTGACGGTTAGCCGGTCCAGCCAGGAAGTTCAACCACGGCTTACCGGTAATCGGATGCGGATATTCAATGGCATCACCTACGGCATACACCGACTCATCGGAAGTCTGCAGATATTCATTTACATAAATACCCTTCATTTCTCCTAACTTCAGTCCGGCTTCTACGGCCAGACGAGTTTCAGCCCGTACACCAATGGAAAGGATAACCAGCTGAGCTTCTGCCTGCAATCCCGACTGGAATTTAACTCTCAGTCCGGAATCGGTCTTTTCAAAGGCTTCCACTGCCTGTTGCAAATACAGTTTGACACCCTTCTGTTGCAGATGGCCATGCACCAGCGCTGCCATAGAGAAATCAATCGGTCCCATCACCTGATCTGCCATCTCTACTACAGCCACCTCAATACCGGCATGGTGAAGGTTCTCGGCCATTTCCAACCCAATAAAACCACCTCCGACAATCACTGCTTTCTTTATCTCATGACTCTGCATATAAGCCTTGATGCGGTCTGTATCTGCCACATTTCTCAGGGTAAAGATTCCTTCATTATCGATTCCCGGCAAAGGAGGACGCACTGGCGATGCCCCCGGTGAAAGCAGCAATTTATCGTATGTTTCAGTATATTCTTTTCCGTCCGAAGTGCGTACCTTCACTTCTTTACGGGCAGTATCAATTGCCATAACCTCCGAACGTACCCGCACATCGATGCGGAAACGAGTGGAGAATGCTTCCGGAGTCTGTACAAACAAGCGGTCGCGATCCTGAATTACCCCACCTATATAATAAGGTAAACCACAATTGGCATAAGAGATATATTCTCCACGCTCAAACAGAATGATTTCAGCCTTTTCCGTGTTTCTCCGAATACGGGCAGCCGCAGTGGCTCCACCTGCGACCCCACCAACAATTACATACTTCATATCTATTTATTTTCTTTGTTATTATTTTCTAATGGAAACTTTTTGCAAAGAAAATAAATAATTACATAAAGAATAAATTTCCAATGGAAAATATTTACCAATTAAGCATTATTAAGGGAAAGCGTCTCTTTCTAAGCTAATTTCTGATAAGCCAGTCGCGGAGTTCCATTACGCACATAGATAATTCCACAATACGCAAAGCCTGTAGAAAGCAGCAGATGTTGCATCACCTTGTTGTCTGCATGGGTATCGGCACGCAAGCACGGCCACTGACGGAAACACCAGTCTACACATAGTTTTCCTATCCCCTTGCAGGAACCGTCGGATGCCAGCCGATGAATCACATAATAAGGAGAGTCGTCTCGCCATTCTCCGTTTTCAATGCGTGCATACGTCGGATCGGGTCCCTGAATGAAACAGAAGGTAGCCACTGCTCTTCCGTCTTTCGTTACACACACATAACAGTGAGAAGCCTCTATTTCCTCCTGTATCAGTTCCCGCTGGGGATAACCATTAATCCACTGATTAGGGTTTCCCGTACGACACATGAAACGACGGGCTTCTTCAAATATCTCCATCAAACGGTCCAAATCATCCAATGTAGCCTTGCGTATCTGTAAATTCATAAGTCCTTTCTATTTTGATAAACCGACGCAAAACTAATGGTTTTCTTCTGTTTTATAGAGCAGGTTTCTTGTTTTTTTGAAATAATGTTGTACCTTTGTGACAACTTCAAAAACAAATGGGGCATTAGCTCATCTGGCTAGAGCGTTTGACTGGCAGTCAAAAGGTGGCAGGTTCGAGTCCTGTATGCTCCACTTTTTCTTTTCTACTCCACTTGACTTTTCCCTGATTAAATATAAAAACAGACCCTGTCTGACTTATTCAATTTATTATTTTAATCATAGAAGACGATAAACGAGTAGCCGATTTGCTAAAAACCGGACTGGAAGAAAATG
This sequence comes from Phocaeicola sp. ICN-14070, assembly GCF_037892625.1. Lineage (NCBI taxonomy): Bacteria > Pseudomonadati > Bacteroidota > Bacteroidia > Bacteroidales > Bacteroidaceae > Phocaeicola > Phocaeicola sp. ICN-14070. The sequence goes on from NZ_JBBKBF010000060.1 coordinate 7,072, forward strand.
GCTATCACACCATGGTGGCATACGATGGAGCCATGGGGCTTCGTCTGTTCCAATCTCACTCTTTCCAGCTGGTTATTTCAGATATTATTCTTCCCAAATTGGATGGCTTTGAACTCTGCAAAGAAATACGCAAAGCAAATCCGCATATCCCTGTACTTATGCTGACAGCCTTGGGAGCAACCGATGACAAACTCGACGGATTTGATGCGGGTGCAGATGACTACATGGTAAAACCTTTCGACTTCCGGGAACTGAACGCACGCATTAAAGTGCTTCTAAAAAGAAAAGCAGAAGCAACTGTATCTGTTGTTGCTCCCGAGAAACTTACCTACAAAGACCTTCAAATTGATACCAACCGCAGAGAGGTAATGCGCCAAGGAAACCCCATCCGCTTATCTCCAAAAGAATACAATCTGCTTACCTACATGGTGCAGAATGCAGAACGGGTCATCAGCCGGATAGAAATTGCCGAAAAAGTCTGGAATACCCACTTTGATACCGGTACCAACTTTATCGATGTATACATCAATTACCTGCGCAAAAAAATAGACAAAGACTTTGAAACTAAACTGATTCACACCAAACCTGGAATTGGATTTATTCTTACTGACGAAAAGCCATGAAAATCAAAACCGCACTTACGCTCAAAAATACCGGAGTCATAGCTGTGGCATTTCTGCTTTGCATGACCTTAATCTATTTGGTCAGCGAGCATATCCGAAGCAATACCTTCTTCCATAACCTGAAGAGTGAAGCTGTTACCAAAGTACATCTGTTCCTGCAAAACCAGGTAGATGCCGACATCATGCAATCCATCTACCTGAATAATAAGGAGTTTATTAATGAGGTGGAAGTGGCTGTATATACCACAGACTTCCACATGCTCTACCACGATGCCATCGACAATGATATTGTCAAAGAGAATCCGGAAATGATTGCCCAAATTCTCCAACAAAAGGAAATTGAATTTTATATCGGAAAATACCAGGCCGTCGGGATGGTTTATCCATTCAACGGACAGACTTATATTGTGACGGCCGCAGCTTACGACGGTTACGGACACACCAACCTGCTGGAGCTTCAGAAAACACTGGTCATCCTGTTTTTTATCGGTCTCTTACTTTTATTTATTACCTGCTATTTCCTGGTTCGGGCATCTTTAAAACCTATCCGGGAAATCGTAAAAGAAGCAGAAACGATTACCGCTTCACGTATTGACCAGCGTTTGCCTGTAAGAAACGAGAAAGACGAATTAGGAGAACTAAGCCAGGCTTTCAATGAACTACTGGAGCGACTTGAAATTTCATTCAACTCCCAGAAAATGTTTGTCAGCAACGTATCTCACGAAATGAGAACCCCACTGGCTGCCCTCATTGCGGAACTGGATTTGTGTCTGCAGAAGGATCGTACTGAAACACAATATCGTCAAGCCATGCAGAACGTGCTACAGGATGCACGACGAATGACAAAACTGATTGACGGGCTGCTCAATCTGGCTAAAGCAGATTACCAGAAAGAACAGATCAAGATGCATGAAATCCGGTTAGACGAATTGTTGCTCGATACACGGGAAATCATTCTTCGTGCCCATCCGGAATACCACATCGAACTGATTTTTGAACAGGAAGATGCGGAAGACGACCGGATGATTACCGTCATGGGTAATGACTACCTGCTGAACATTGCCTTTGCTAACTTGATTGAAAATAACTGCAAGTATTCAGACGACAAATCTTCTTTCATTCAGATTTCCTACTGGGATAAATGGACCATTATCCGCCTGTCGGATGACGGAATTGGTATGTCGGATGCAGAAAAAGAAAAGATTTTCACCTTGTTCTACCGCGGAGAGCAGGAACAGCATACGGAAGGACACGGTATCGGGATGGCGCTTGCACAGAAAATCATCGCACTGCATCAGGGCAGTATAGCCGTACATTCAAAACAGGGAGAAGGAACGACCTTCATCATCGAACTTCCTCACATTTAATCTTTTAACGCATACATTCAAAGAAAAAATAAACTCCATTAGAGTGGTATTAGAAAATTAGTCTCACAAATTCTAATAGTTTTCTAATACCACTCTAATATTTCTCTAACAGTCTCTGTCGGGGGCATTGCCTACTTTTGCCACGTGAAAAGAAAACATAGTAATCACCCTATGAATTTTAATGATCATGTGGAAGAAAAGAAAAAGTAGCACCACATTCACCTTCAATGGCGAAAAGGTATTTTTAGCAACAAGCCAGACACTAGGCACAGTTTTCAGCTATTTCCAGACAAGCCGTATCGGACTTACACAAGAAGAAGTGGAAGCCAGACAGTCTCTCTATGGGAAGAACGAAGTGGAACATGAGCAGAAAAAGAATCCCGTATCGACTTTCATCAAAGCTTTTATCAATCCTTTTATTGGCGTACTCACGGCGCTGGCCATCATTTCTTTTGTACTCGATGTGCTGCTGGCCAATCCAGGAGAACAGGACTGGACTGCCATCATAATTATTCTGACTATGGTTATTGCCAGCAGCATACTGCGTTTCTGGCAAGAATGGAAAGCCAATGCCTCCAGTGAAGCTTTACTGAAAATGGTGACCAATACCTGTTACGTAAGACGAGCTGGTAACCAAGATGAAGAAATCAACATTGCAGACCTGGTTCCCGGAGACATTGTTATGATTGCTGCAGGAGACATGATTCCTGCCGACATGCGTATCATCGAAGCAAAAGATTTGTTTGTAAGCCAGTCTTCCCTGACGGGAGAATCAGACCCGATAGAGAAACGTCCGGAAGCCAAAGGAAACAAGCACAGCAAAGGAAGTGTAATTGAGCTGGAAAACATCTGCTTCATGGGCTCTAATGTAGTCAGCGGATCAGCTAAGTCAGTTTCCTGCTGATACGATTCATGCTCATCATGATTCCGTTCGTTTTCCTGGTAAACGGTGTGACTAAAGTCGACTGGCTGGAAGCATTCATATTTGCCGTATCGGTAGCTGTAGGACTTACCCCTGAAATGCTCCCGATGATTGTTACTGCCAACCTAGCCAAAGGTGCCGTAGCTATGTCAAAGAAGAAAACCATTGTAAAAGACCTGAATGCCATTCAGAACTTCGGGGCGATGAACATTCTCTGTACAGACAAAACCGGTACCCTCACCTGCGACCAGATTGTATTGGAGAAGTACATCAACGCCGATGGAAGCAATGACGAAAGCCGACGTATCCTACGCCACGCTTATTTCAACAGTTTCTTCCAGACCGGATTAAAGAACCTGATGGACAAAGCCATTCTGTCGCACGTAAAGGACTTGTCCTTGGAATACCTGAAGGATAATTATACAAAGGTAGATGAAATCCCGTTTGATTTTACCCGGCGAAGAATGTCGGTAGTGGTAGAAGACCGTCAAGGGAAACGACAGATTATCACAAAAGGAGCCGTAGAGGAAATGTTGGACATCTGCTCGCATGCTGAGTTTGATGGAGAGGTGCACCCCATGACCATCGAACTGAAAAACAAGGCACGCGACATCATTGAACAGATGAACAAGCAAGGTATGCGTGTTATTGCCGTAGCCCACAAAAGCTACCTGGACAAGACTTGTGATTTCCGTATCGAGGACGAGAAAGATATGGTACTGATTGGGTATCTGGCTTTCCTGGATCCTCCCAAGCAATCGGCAGCCAGCGCCATTAAGCAATTGCATGAACACGGCATTGAAATCAAGATTCTGTCTGGCGACAATGATGCGGTGGTTCGCACCATCGCCCGCCAAGTGGGTATCCGCACCGACAATGCCCTGACAGGCCCCATTTTCGAAACGATGAGTGAAGAGGAAAAAATGAAAGCAGTCAACCAGACGACCGTATTTTCCAAACTTACTCCGATACAGAAAACGGAAATCATCACCCTACTGCAAGCACAACAGCACACGGTAGGCTTCTTAGGCGACGGAATCAATGATGCCGCAGCATTGCGTCAGTCAGACATCGGTATCTCGGTAGATTCTGCAGTGGACATTGCCAAAGAAAGTGCCGACATTATCCTGCTGGAGAAAAGTCTGATGGTACTGGAAGACGGTGTACTGGAAGGACGAAAAACATTTGGCAACATCACCAAATACATCAAGATGACAGCCAGTTCCAACTTCGGAAACATGTTCAGCGTAATGGCGGCCAGTGCGTTCCTTCCCTTCCTGCCCATGCTCCCCATCCACCTGCTGATTCAAAATCTGCTGTACGATATTTCGCAGACCCTGATTGTGCACATGATACGTACCCGGAAAGTCCCCTTCATACAAAGCTGTGCCTCCTGGCAAGTAACCGGACTTACCCTGCTGATTATGGCCATCGGTATCCTGCTGCCTTTCACCCCGTTTGGAAGCTCTATCGGGCTGGAAGCACTGCCATTAAGCTATTTCCCCTGGCTCATCGGTATCCTGTTGTCCTACTGCATATTGACTCAATTAATTAAGAACTGGTATATTCATCGTTTTACCAAATGGTTATGACAAGATTCATAAAACTGTTCCTGTCCTTCGCCGTAGTGTCCTGTCACTACGGCCTGGCTCAGGAGCTTCAAGTAAGCTACACCACAGAACTACAAAGTGATTTCAAACAAGGAAATAACTGGGTTAATCTGCTGAGACTGGATTTCACTCATTCATTAGGCAAACATACGACATTACAAGCCGCCACCATCAGTACAGCCAGAACCCGCCCCGAATCACTGGCAGATGATTTTCAGACCTTTTCCAACATTGAAGAAGAAAACCATCCGCTTGCCCTCGCGACATTGGGCGTCCAGCAACAGTTCGGTCATTCCTCGCTATTTTTCGGTATCCGGAACTTGAATGAAGACTATTTCACTTCCCCTGTCACCTCGTTATTCACCAACAGTTCATGTGGCATCTTTCCCACTTTGTCCGCCGATTACCAAATAGCCAATTATCCGGTAGCTTCCGTCGGACTGCATTATGAACTGCAATTCACACGATGGTCCTTACAAACATCGGTATACAACGGAAAAGGTTACTATCGGTTTTCAGGAAAAGAAAACGTATTCCGGTTCTGCCCACAAAGTGACGGAATACTCAGTATCATTTCACTAAACTATCAACAACATGGCAGCAATTATCATGTGGGCTTTGCTCTACATAGCGGCATGTATATGGACTATGAAGAGGGAACTCCAAAAAAGACAAAAAAAGAAAGGAGAAAAATAATCTGGGGATATGCAGAGCAACGTCTTGCTCCCGGTCTGCATGCACTCCTGCAAGGTTCATTCCAGTCAGGTACCTCCAGAGGATGCAAAAGTTATGCCGGCATAGGTCTCACCTGGCAATGTGGAAAAACAGAAGGCGGACTGTTCACCGACTACGCCCGATTTTCTCCTTCATACGAATGGGCCAGTGAATTTACATGGAAAATTCCCTTTTCAGGCAACGGATTTATACAACCCACCTTACATTTCATTCAGCAAGCGGGAGCACGCTATCTGATTGGCTTATTGCGCTTCAGCTATGTACTCCCGACTACCTGACATTTATTATTTTACAACAAATTCATCAGTAAACAAGAAACCGCCGGCCTCAGGATTGATATCAGCCTGCACGCGTACGTAACGAGCCTCACAACTACCTGTCCAGTCATACGTCTGAATGGTCAACTGTTCGTCCGTAATGGGCAGTGTAGTAGTGATGGTTTTCAAAAGTGTATATTCTTTTCCATCGTTTGAAATCAGGAAGCTGACTTTCTGCGGGAGGAACACACCCGGACCTCTCAACTGCATGAAATCAATGGAAAGCTGCTGAATAGGTTGTGATTTTTCTAAATCCACAATCACATCGGCCCCTTTTCCAAGGAATCCCTGCCAGCGCTGGTCGGTATATACCCAACCGCCATGTATGCCGTTAGTCAATGCCGATTCTCCTCCAGCCGGATAAGAGTCCGAATAAGGACGTACATATTCCACCTTCTTACCCTTTGCCAAATGATTATCCACGCTCAATGCCACCGGACGGTTGCCCACCTCATTTTGCAAGTCAAAAGTATGATAACCCATTGATTTCAACACCTTTACTTCCTGCAAAGCCTCTGCATGGAAACGTTTCCAGTCTTTCTGCTCCGGATTTGTCCAGGCAACTTCAGCCAAAGCCAGCAAACGAGGATAAATCATATATTCAGCATGCTCGGGTGTCGGTATATATTCCGTCCACACATTTCCCTGTACGCCCCACACGCAATCCAGTTTATCAGCAGGAAAAGCTTTCGTCACCGGTTCGTATGAATAAACCTTTTCCAGTGGGAGATATCCTCCGATGGCTTCCGGCTGCGTACGCGGTGCATCCTGGTAGCTGTCAAAATAGCAATATGCTCCCGGTGACAAGATGGTACGCAATCCTCTTTTTACCGATTCCGCACCTTTATCTTCTCCACGCCACACCGTTACAGCAGAAGTTTCGTCCAGCTCGCCTGTCAGAATCTCATCCCAGCCAATCATCTTGCGGCCGTTCTCTTTCAAAAACTTCTCAATTCTGGATACAAGATATTCCTGCAATTCACCTTCTTCCTTCATTCCCTCTGCTTTCATAAGTACCTGACAGTCGGGACATTGTTTCCAATGGTTCGTACTTGCCTCATCTCCACCAATATGAATGTATTCTGAAGGGAACAACTCCATCACTTCTTTCAATACATTGGTCAGGAACTCATAAGTCAGTTCCTTTCCCGGACAAAATTCTCCACCAGGTTTCAAATCACCTCCACAAGCCAGTTGCGGAAGAGCGGCCAAAACTTCTTCCGAGTGAGCCGGCATTTCAATTTCCGGAATCACCGTGATATGACGCTGACGGGCATATTCTACAATTTCCTTCACATCTTCCTGCGTGTAATATCCTCCGGAAGCTCCGGGAGCATCTTGTCTGCAATACGTACGTCCGCCATTCCACCAGCTTTTCCAGTCTGGGAAAGGACGATAGGCCGTTTCACGCGTCAGTTCCGGATATTTCTTGATTTCAATTCTCCATCCGGCTCCATCCGTCAGGTGCCAATGGAAGCGGTTCAGCTTATAACGGGCCAGCGCATCAATCTGTTTCTTGACAAATTCTTTCGTATAGAAATGACGTGATACATCCAGGTGCATGCCTCGATACGAAAAGCGAGGAGCATCTTCTATCGTCACTTCAGGAAGCTGGTACGTACCATTTCCACTCTCACGCGCCAGCTGCACAATAGACTGAAAGGCATAAAACAACCCCGAAGTCGAAGTAGCCTCAGCCTGAATGCCTTTTTTTGTCACTTTCAAGCGATAGGCCTCTTCTTTCATCTTCGCATTTTCCGGACTGACAAGTTTAAAAACGATGTCAGCCTTTCCTTTCTTCTTATAAGTCAGCGCAAAAGGAGAATTACTCACATAAGATACAAAATCGTCTTTATCAGTTCCTGTCAGGTTACAGGAGAAAGATGCCTGTGCACGAAGCACAAAATGTCCGTCCCCACATACCATCTGCTGAGGATTAGGAATTACATACGTGTCAGATACCGAAGAAGCCATGGCTGAAAAGGCCATTGCCACACAAAAACAAAGGAATAACAAGGATTTCATTTTACGGATTATTTTAGGATACATATTAATAAGAAATTACCCAAGCTTACGATTTCAATGTATGCTTGGGTAAACTTCCTGAGTGTAAATATATAAATTTATTATCAGATCACCACAAAATTAAAGTCATAATTTTACCAACCAGGATTCTGTTTAATATTAGGTGCCTTACCAATTTCATCTGTTGGAATTGGCGACAAATAGTGTTTCGGTTCCTCAAATATCGGAGTAGGCCTCTGACCCACATAACGCTTTTCATAAATAGTCAAAGCTCCATCTTCATTAACCCCTACTGTCTCTTTTAAAGCCGCTATATCTTTCTCTGAATATCCAGTTCCTTCTATAATGGTACCTAAACGTGGTGCAGTTAATAAATTACCACATTTCCAACGACGGATATCATCATAACGTACTCCTTCAGCAAACATTTCAATACGACGTTCACGACGAATTTCTCTAATCAATTTTGCATTATCTCCTGAAACATTAGGATAAGCAGCGGGTAAAGAACGGATGTACCAACAAGCTAAAGCAAAGTGCAGCCGAAATCAATACGGACTTGCTGAAATACTATGCCGAAATCCAGAATATTTTCAAGAAATTTGAGGTGCAGGAGGTCATGCCAACGACCCAACAGTTGAAGGAAGCTTTCAACATGAGAATGAAAGACACCAGCGAAGAACAGCCGGAAGAAGCCCCTGTCAGCTTTTGGGAGGTGTTCGATGAGTTTGTAAAAGAGTGCGGTAACCAGAATAACTGGACGGCATCCACCTATGAAAAATTTGCAGCAGTGAGGAACCACCTCAAAGAGTTCAAGGAGGATGCAACGTTCAACTATTTCAACGAGTTTGGATTGAACGAATACGTCAACTTCCTGCGTGACACCAAGGATATGAGAAACAGCACCATCGGCAAGCAAATGGGATTCCTCAAATGGTTCCTGCGCTGGAGCTTCAAGAAAGGACATCATCAGAACATTGCATACGATACGTTCAAACCGAAACTGAAAACCACCTCGAAAAAAGTAATCTTCCTGACTTGGGATGAACTGAACAAGCTGAAAGACTACCAGATACCCAAGGATAAGCAATACCTGGAACGTGTGCGTGATGTTTTCCTGTTCTGCTGCTTTACGAGTTTGCGGTATTCGGATGTTCGCAATCTGAAAAGAAGCGATGTGAAGTCCGACCACATCGAAATAACCACAGTCAAGACTGCCGACAGCCTGACGATTGAACTGAACAAATACAGCAAAGCCATACTGGACAAATACAAGGACATCCATTTCGAGAATTACATGGCTCTGCCCGTCATCAGCAACCAGAAGATGAACGATTACCTGAAAGAGCTGGGCGAACTGGCAGAAATCAACGAGCCTGTACGGGAAACCTACTACAAGGGAAATGAACGTATTGATGAAGTCACACCCAAATACGCTTTGCTCAGTACCCATGCAGGAAGAAGGACATTCATCTGCAATGCGCTGGCTCTCGGAATCCCGGCACAGGTGGTCATGAAATGGACGGGACACAGCGACTACAAAGCTATGAAACCCTACATTGACATAGCGGATGATATTAAGGCAAATGCCATGAACAAGTTTAATCAACTATAAAAGTATCAAACAGTTTCATAGATAGTTACCAATGACTATATTTGTAGAAATTATCATCACAATATGAGCAACAAGGAATCCAACATAGAGAAAACGAATTTTGATGCATTCATACAAGCGGTCGGTTCGGAAATAGAACAGGCACAAGTAAGGCTGATTGTTGCAGCCAATGCACAAATGCTGTTCCATTACTGGAAGATAGGCAATTACATCCTTTATCACCAGCAGCTGCACGGATGGGGAAGCAAAATCATCAAGCAGTTGGCAAAGGCTATCCGACTGCATTACCCTGAAAAGAAAGGCTATTCGGAACGTAACCTTACCTATATGTGCCAGTTTGCAAAAGCATATCCTTTAAGAGCGTTGCAAAGTTTCATAGAAACAGATGCAAGCCTGTCTGTCCCAACCATACAGAGTGTGACCAATGAAGTATTGAAACTGAATGACAAGCAATTTACGCAGGAACTTACTGCGCAAATACAATCGATTGATTGTCAATCATTAGCAATTACGCAGGAAGTTCCTGCGCAATTTGAAGATGTGGGAAAAACCGTGTCTGCCATTTACAGGATGGGAATCAGGGAAATAGAAGAAGTTTTCTTGACCTCTCCTATAGCCAAAATAAACTGGACAAGCCAAATGACTATACTTGACAGTTCGCTACCTTTAGGTCTAAGCTACTGGTACATGAAGCAGTCTGTGGAAATGGGATGGAGCAGCAATGTATTGAAAATGCAAATTGACAGTGATTTGTATAGCCGACAAATCAGCAACAACAAGGTAAACAATTTCACGACCACACTTCCGGCCCACAAAGCGACCTTGCCAATTACCTACTCAAAGACCCGTACATCTTTGATTTGGCAGGAGCCAAAGAAAAAGCAGACGAAAGGGATATTGAAGAACAGCTGGTGAAACACGTTACCCGCTACCTGTTGGAAATGGGCAACGGTTTTGCCTTCGTTGCCCGGCAGAAGCACTTCCAAGTCGGAAACAGCGATTTCTTTGCCGACCTGATTTTATATTCCATTCCGTTGCACGCATATATTGTCATAGAATTGAAAGCCACTCCTTTCAAGCCGGAATATGCCGGACAACTCAACTTTTACATCAACGTGGTGGATGATAAGTTGAGAGGGGAACACGACAACAAGACCATCGGTCTTTTGTTGTGCAGAGGGAAGGACGAAGTGGTTGCCCAGTATGCCCTTTCCGGCTATGACCAGCCCATCGGCATCAGCGATTACCAATTGAGCAAGGCGATTCCCGAGAAATTGAAATCAGCGTTGCCCAGCGTGGAAGAAGTGGAAGAAGAACTGGCTTCTTTCCTTGACAAGGACCCTCAATAATAAGAGTATGCCATGCAGAAAACGATAACAACCCTCATTCCTCAATACGGGGAGCTGAACAGAATCTGCAAAGATTGGATTATAAGCCATACTTTCTCTTTTGAAAAGCAGAAATTCATCGTTGACTTTTACTCGGAATGGAACGACATAACAGCTTTTGAACAAGCTATCCTTGAACTGGTGCTTCATACACCGCCAGAGCCATGTACCCTGCTGCTGAAAAGCCTGAAAAAGGAAGTCAGAGAATACACGCGGCTTTATGAATCTTACCGCCTTCCCAATGACGAGGTAATCATGCGTGTATGTAACCAATATGCAGACAGCTATAAGGAAGCCATCAAGGAAGAGATGGAAGAGGTGAACAGGCTGCGCAAACCGATGAACGAAGCCAACAACCGCTATGATTCCATTGGCTACCGAGAGCATACACCCGAAGAAGAAAAGCTGGCGGAAAGAGAATATGAGCGTTGCAAGGCTGAATATGAAAGGGAGAAAGCCCAGCTGGACCATCTTTATGAGCAGCAAACCCTTCTCTGGAAAGAAGCCCAGCAATACATGAAAAACCGTTGCGACGACATCTACCTGCTTAGCGTACACTTCATGGGCATCCTGACCAAATATGTACCGGACGAAGAAAGCCAACCGAACGAAGCAGACAGGCAGAGCCGTACAGACAGCCAGCCGGAAGCTGAAACTACAACCGCATCGACTACAGCTACGACTGCCGGATTGCCTGAATATTTCAGCATGAAACTGATTTCCCTCATTCATGAAGTTTGTGCAGGGGAACAGTTTGAAGACATTACCGCACCGGATTTCTATGCCTGCATGAATCTGCATCCCTGCCAGTACGTACTGAAAATAAAGCCAAGGGAAAAGATACGGGTATGCTATCTGATTTCCCTGATGAGGGAGCAGTTGCCGGGGCAGGATAAGGACAAATGGAAGGAAGCCATCCTGAAACACCTGGATATTGATGAAGACTATTACAAGTCCAAGTACAGGGAACCCGTCTCCGATTTACCCAGTATTCCCAACCAAAAGTTCGCCAAGGAAATGGACGGAATATTCCGATACCCCGTGATATTCCGATATATTTTACGACATAACCACTTATACCACTCAAAATATTTTTTGAGTGGTATTTTTTATTTCTTGATATTCAGTGATATAACAGAACAATCCGTATCTATCATCCACATACTTACCACTCAAAACCCTACCTAATTTTGCATCGTTCGAGAACAAAAGAAACAGCCTGTGCGCAGGGCTATTGTCAAACAAGTAATCATACGGACGATGAACAACCTCAAAGAACTGTTAGTGAAACCCGTCTGGCAGATGACAGGCGAAGAGTTCCTTTTTCTAAGCAGACACGCTTCAGTACAGGCAGAAGCGCAAACACAGCCAACCACCGACACGGAAAGAAAGTACGTGTACGGCATACTCGGCATAGCCAAGCTTTTCGGATGCAGCCTGCCCACAGCCAACCGTATCAAGAAAAGCGGAAAGATAGACAAAGCCATTACCCAGATTGGGCGCAAGATTATCGTGGATGCGGAACTGGCGCTGGAACTGGCTGGCAAGAAAACCGGAGGACGCAGATAAAGGAGGTGATTATGGACTATATAAAAGAAATATCACCCGAACAAGCCGTTATCCTCTGGCAGGAATCCAGGCTAAGTCTGTCAAGATGCAACGAAAAAGCCCCCGAAATTCTGAAAGTACACGGCTCTGTCATCGGGACGCTGGGCAATTTCAGCGCATCCATCGGCAAAGCCAAGAGCAAGAAGACCTTCAATGTATCGGCTATCGTAGCCGCTGCATTGAAGAACGGTACCGTGTTACGATATGCGGCTGAACTGCCCGAGGAAAAGCGGAAAGTGCTTTATATAGATACGGAGCAAAGCCCCTACCACTGCCTGAAAGTGATGAAGCGGATCCTGCGGATGGCAGGATTGCCCGACGACAGTGACAGCGGTTATCTGGAGTTTCTCGCTTTGAGAAAATACACCCCGGAACAGCGCATCAGCATTGTAGAGCAGGCAATCTACCACTCACCGGATATTGGGCTGGTCATCATAGACGGCATCCGGGATATGGTGTACGACATCAACAGCCCCGGTGAATCCACCCGCATCATATCCAAGCTGATGCAGTGGACGGACGACAGGCAGATTCATATCCATACGATACTGCATCAGAACAAGGGGGATGAGAACGCAAGAGGGCACATTGGTACGGAACTGAACAACAAGGCAGAAACAGTCCTGCTGGTGGAAAAGGACAAGGGAAACAGCGACATCAGCCATGTTTCCGCCATGCACATCCGGGCGATGGATTTCGAGCCTTTTGCATTCCGCATCAACGACAGAGCCCTGCCCGAACTTGCGGAAGGTTACAAGCCGGAAGCAAGGAAGCCGGGAAGACCCTCGGTGGAAAAGTTTGACCCTTACAAGGATATTTCAGAACCGCAGCACCGTGCCGCACTGGAAGTCGCTTTTGCACTGAAAGAGGAATACGGCTACAAAGAGCTGGAAGACACCTTAATCAGGACTTATCTGGCAGAAGGGGTTAGACTGAATCACCAGAATGCAGTGGCGCTTATCACCATGCTGCGCAACAAACGGATGATAGTGCAGGAAAACGGCAGGAAGTATTCCTTCAAGCCCGATTACCACTATTAGCCGACAATCCCGAAAATCGCTTCACTTTATTCCCGTATCCTATATATACGACAATTTAGTGAAGTGATTTCAGAAACAGACTAATCACTTCACTTAATTCCGGGGGTCTATATATTAGGAGTTTAGTGAAGTGATTGTACTGACCGCATACTTTTAAGAGTTGCGGGCAAAAAGAGAAATAATCAAAGTACTCACTAAAAACGATTTCCTTATGAACATCGAGACTGCAAAACAAATCAATCTGGCTGACTACCTGCACAGCCTGGGTTATTCACCCGTCAAACAGCAGGGTATCAACCTTTGGTACAAATCTCCCTTGAGGGAAGAAACAGAGGCTTCCTTCAAAGTGAACACCGAACGCAACCAGTGGTACGACTTCGGTTTAGGGAAAGGGGGCGGTATCATTGAACTGGCTGCACACCTGTATGCTACCGACCATGTACCTTACCTGCTGGAGCGGATTGCGGAACAGTCAACACATATCCGTCCTGTTTCTTTCTCTTTTGGCAAGCAGTCATCTTCCGAGCCACGTTTTCAACAACTGGAGATTGTACCGCTTTCTTCTCCTGCCCTGCTCTCATATTTGCAGGAAAGGAGAATAAACACGGAACTGGCAAAAAGAGAATGTAGTGAAGCTCGTTACACCCACAACGGCAAGCGTTACTTTGCCATCGCATTCCCTAACGGTTCGGGTGGGTTTGAGGTTCGTAACCCCTATTTCAAGGGCTGCATCGCTCCCAAGGAAATCTCCCATATCAGATAGGCGGGAAAAGCAAGGACTGCCTGCTATGTGTTCGAGGGATTCATGGACTACCTTTCCTTTCTGACATTGAGACAGGAAAGCTGCCCGAATTATCCGGAATTGGACGGGCAGGACTACATTGTATTGAACTCCGTATCGAATATAAACAAGGCTCTCTATCCGTTGGGCAATTACGAACGCATCCACTGCTTTTTCGACAACGACCATGCAGGAATGGAAGCACTCCGGCAAATTCGCATGGAATACGGCAGAGACCGGCACATCCGGGACGCTTCGCAGATTTATGGCGGGTGCAAGGACCTGAACGAATACTTACAACAGCAGAGAGCCGGAAAGCAGGCGGAAGCCATCCGGATGAAAGCTGAAACAGCAAGCCGACAAAAGGGAAAAGAAGCCACCGGAGAGGAACCTGCCAAACGGAGCAGAGGGTTCAGCATGTAGGGACGGGCGCGTGGACTTTTCCATGCTGAAAAAGTCGTAGCTCATTAGGGGATTTTTCGAGCCGCATTACAAGTAACGCTAAAAATCCCCCAATGAGCCAACGGGGTTCCACCCCTCTGGACACCCCCGATGAACGGCTATGCCGCTCCCAAGAGGAGTAAGAAAACAAATGTCTAACGAATCAGAAAGAAAGGAAGAACATGGGATTCGCAGTATTGCATCTTGACAAAGCGCACGGGTCGGACAGCAAGATGTCCGACCACATCGAAAGAAAGACCACCCCGAAGAACGCAGATCCGACACGGACGCATCTCAACCGTGAGCTGATTGAGTTTCTCGGTGGAGTAACCAACCGCAACGAAGCCATCAGCCACAGGCTGAAAAGTGCCGGACTGACACGCAAAATCGGAACCAACCAGGTACGTGCCATCCGCTTCATCCTATCGGGAAGCCCCAAGGACATGAAGCAGATAGAGCAGGCAGGCAAGCTGGATGAATGGTGCAGGAACAGCGTGGAATGGATGAAACGTACCTACGGCAGCGAGAACGTGGTTTCGGCTGTGCTGCACATGGACGAGGAAACACCCCATATCCATGCCACCCTCATCCCTATCGTCCAGACCGAACGCAGAAAGAAGAAATCGGAAAAACTGGTGAAGAAGAACTACCGCAAGAAGCCGAGCGGTGCAGCACGGCTGTCAGCCAATGACATCATGACCCGGCAAAAGCTTAAAGCCTATCAGGACGGGTATGCACTGGCTATGGCTAAATACGGATTGAAGCGAGGTATTGTCGGCTCGGAAGCCCGGCATACCACCACCGCCCAATACTACCGTGACCTGCTGAACCAGACAGAGGACATACAGGAAAACATCGGTCTGCTGCTTGCCGAAAAGGAACGGGCGGAAAGCGAGCTGGCTAAAATCAAAAGTGAAGCCAGAACCGAGCAGTTGAAAAACAAGGCTACGGATGCCATGACAGCCATTGCCAGCGGGGTCGGTTCTCTTTTCGGCAGCGGTAAGCTGAAGGAGCTGGAACAAGCCAACGGAAAGCTACAGGGTGAGATAGACAAACGTGACAACCAGATTCGTCTGCTGAACGAGCACATGAGGATGCAGGAAGAGCGTCACAGCACAGAGACACACCGCCAGCAGGAGATACACCGACAGGAGCTGAACATGAAGATGAAGAAAATAGAAGAGCTGAACGAAATCATCGGCAAAACTTTCAAATGGTTCCCCATTATGAGAGAAATGCTGCAAATGGAGAAGTTCTGCAAGTCGGCTGGATTCACGCAGGAGATGATAGACGTGCTTTTGGCTAAAAGAAAGCCCATCGTTTGCAGTGGCAAGCTGTACTCCACGCAGCATAGACAGTCATTCAAAATAAAGGATGTGATCTGCAAGATTGAGGACGATTTGACCGAGGAACATAAGTTGATGCTGACTATAAACCGACAGCCCATAGTACAATAGTTTAAGGAACAATGGGAAAAGTTACAGCAGAATCTGCGTAATTCGGTGCAGAAAGAACAAAAAAAACAGAGGATTCAAATTATAAATTCGTTCAACATAAAGCAAAATCTCGATTAAATGACTAATTTTACATTTGTGTAGAATCATCTACCTAAGAATAAGAAATCAAAGAAACGGTATGTTCATCTGGTTGCTTAGGATGAAGCATAATTGGCTCACGCTTCTCATCATCCATTTAGCCACTCGAATGGGGCCAATAGAGTATATAATACGAATATGAATAAATTGTTCATGCCTTTTATGGTGCTTGTCTGCCTGCTCTTAACGGCTTGCGACAAGGATGATGTTTTACCAGCAAGACCCATGGAGTGGTCATATGAAATCATTACGCCTGCAAACGTCCAATTTTTAAAATCAACCACAGACGTTTCTCCGTCCTATTTTTTTGAGACGAATGGCAAGGGAGGCGATATGGTAATGACTTGTGAGAATTATGATGTGCTCAACCCCATATCAGGAGATTCTTACGTATACGATTGTGGATGGGTCACCCTCAAGATAGAAGGCAGTCAAGTGAAAATTCACTTCGCTCCATCTACTCCTGATGATGTAGCACTAACATACGAAGAAATTCAGATTTCAGCCAATGACGGGGATAGAAAAGTGTATACGCTTATCGGTTTTTCCAGACTCATTAACGAGGAGGGCCCCACAGACCCACAGCCGGAAGGGTTGCCCGAAGAAGCGAAGTTCAAGATGATAATGTCCGAATATACTCCCTTTATGAAGATTGAAAGTCCGCTGCCGGCACCTCTCGATTTGATTACCTTTCGAATCACGGATATAAACGGTGAATATTCACCCATAGACATCCCTGGGTTCACACACTATTATGATTCTATTGTGTGGAGCGCAGATGATTTTCCTCACACATTCAAAGTGGCTGAAAACAAAGTTTCTGCAGAAAGCGCAGAAACACATATCACTACACAATGGAGTTCGCACTTCTTCAAGAGCGGTACGGTAAAGAGCCATCTGAAAGGCTACCGCGATGGAAAAGTGGAATATGAAACTTCGCATCGCATCACGCTTTATGACCGCAATTTTTTGGGACTTGAATGGGACGCAATTAATCTACAGAAGCCTACGAATCTGACGGCCTATTGTCTGTTGGATCGAAATTATGAGTACAAGTTGTATGACATTGTTGCCAAGGGCTATAATCCTTATTCTCGATTTGTCCCAGTAAACCATAAATTGCTGCCGGATGCAGACTTTCTACCGACAACTAAAAAGGCAGTCATGATACTGATGGAAAACAGTATTGGTACTGGAGAAAATGCCAACGGCAAAGAAAGTCTATTCAAATGTCTGCCTGAAAAAGGTGTAGTGGCTGAAAGGTATTGGGAAAACGAAACCACCCGCATGCTGATGTTGCATCAGCTTCCTGATGAGGAGGAATTGGCAGAAGAAAGCTTTTATTTGCATATCGAACCTAAATAAGTATTTATGAATAGAGTAATTATCACATTCCTATTTTTTATCGGAATAGCCGTATCATCTTGCACAACCTCTAAAAGCGTTGTGTCGCAAAATGCAGATTTGTCTAAATATGAATATGCCTCAATCATCAACAATGACACCTATCACATTCCTGCCCAACTGATGGAATACGAAATACAGTTGTTTGATGCAGTAGAAGGCTCTCGTCTTACGTTGGTCAGTGATATGCGTATAAATGAGCTGACTGCAACACAACAGTCAAAACTGCTTATGGTAAAATATGGGGTAGATATTTTAGAAGAAGAATCCATTGTAACTGTGAATTTCATAGATTTCCTCACGGGTCGCCCGATAGCTTCATGTCGTGGTGCATACAGTACATTAGGATTGAGCGTATCTGCAGACATTAGAGGTGCTATAAAACGTGTTGCCAAACAAATTGAAGCCACATTTC
>NZ_JBBKBF010000061.1:0-24532 GCF_037892625.1 Phocaeicola sp. ICN-14070
AGTATTTCAATTTCTTACTGGCCCGGCTGTTCTTTGCCAATGACCGGTGCAAGGCTTGGCGGAAAAAAATACCGGAGCGAAGCGAGGATGATTTTTTTCCAGCCAACCAGCCCGATAGGGCTGCCTTGCACAGTCAGTGGCAAAGGGCGATATTTGCTGTAAGAAATGAAATAATGGGATATTATCTTGGATGATATTTTATAGTAAAGCATGTTCTTTGTGTCTTATAGCAAGTTTGATTTTTTGCATTATTTAAGAATATGGGTCCTTAATGTGGAGTATAGACTTGTTCTGTAATATGAAAATAAACTAATATGAATAAAAGAAAAATGAAGCTTAGTATTTTTCTTTTATTAGTTGTAGACATGTTGTAGCGGAAAAAATGTTGTAGATTTGTTGTAGGAATCAAAAAAAAGGAGTTAAGATGTTTATCTTAACTCCTTGATTTTCACCAGTCGGGGTGACTGGATTCGAACCAGCGACCACACGCCCCCCAGACGCGTACTCTAACCGGGCTGAGCTACACCCCGAATTGCGGATGCAAAGGTAGTGCTTTATTTTGAATCTGCAAGTATTCTACGCAATTTTATTTATGTCAATTTTATAATATCTTGTAAACCTGTTGGTTATATGACTGTTTTTGTAGCTATAAGAACAGGATAAGAATAAAGTACATTTTCGTCAATATACTGTATTTTGCATTTAGTTGTCCTTACAGCGTTTCTTAATATTGTATTTACTAGCCTTTAGTTTCCCAAAAAATTTAATCGAAATTTATTCGCTGTTATAAACAGAGGTTCCTATACTACCCAAATTAGAATAAGGCTAAGAAGGTATGTTCGATGAAATTGCGGAAAAGTAATCCGCCTTTCATTGTTAAATAAATCTAAATACATAGTTTTATTGCAGGTTTTTGAAATTCTCCGTTTGAGTTTCATCGTTATACACAAGTTCTAAAAACATAAGCTATGGCAAAAATAAGAATTGTATTAAACAAAAGTAATATTCGCAGAGATGGTACATGCCCCGTATGTTTGCGAATTACTCAGAATGGTAGGTTGAAATATATTGACCTTGGACTTTCTGCAACAGTTGAGCAATGGAATACAGAGACGGAACGGTTTAAAAAAGACAGACGTCTAGTTTCCAATTACGAAAATTACAACGCTTTGTTGAATCACTATGAGGAACGGAAAGATGGAATCCTGCGTAAGTTCGCACAGGAGCGCATGGAGTGGACGATGGAACGCTTTGAGGAAGAATTTGTAGGAGCTTCAAAACGTGGAAAGGTATATGACTTTTGGATGAGGCTTGTCGATGACCTTATGGTTACGGGACATATAGGCAATGCCAAAGTATATGCACGCGACCTGCACTTGTTTTGCCTCTATGACAGTAAAGCCAAACAACGGCTGTTTTCCGACATTGACGTAAAGTATATAAACCGTCTGAACCACGCTATGGAGTTGAACGGGTGCTGTGGAAACACACGGATGCACACCTTAAAGACGTTACGTGCTGTAATAAACAAGGCTATCAAGGAGAAAGAAGCCTCATCCGCTACTTACCCATTTGGAAAAGGAGGCTTTGAAGTCGGAAAATTGGCGGAAGAAACAGAAAAACGTTATCTGCCACCTAAAGAACTGAAACTGATAAAAACCACACCCCAACAGAATATGGTGCTGGAACGTGCAAGAAGGCTGTTTCTGTTTTCCTATTACTGTTTTGGAATGAACTTTGTAGACATGGCACATTTGACAAACCAAAACTTAGTTATGCTTTCCACAGGCTTGCACATCGTTTACAAACGGCAGAAAATTAAAAATGCCAAAAACACGAAGCCTATACAGATACCTGTAACAAATGAAATAAGAGAACTGTTGGAATGGTTTAAATCAAACATTCCGCCTATGGGGGATTACCTGTTACCTATCATTACCAAAAATTATGACGGGGTGGAACTTTACGACCATGTGCGTACCCGTTACAAGCGAATCAATATGAACATGAAGAAATTAGGAAAAGAACTGGGTATCCGTTTGCCACTTACCACCTATGTTTCCCGTCATTCAATGGCCATGACCTTGCAGGAAAACAATATGCCCCGTGAAGTCATCAGCCAAGCATTGGGGCACAAGAACCTTACCACTACAAATGTCTACCTTGACAGCTTCAAGACAGAAGTGCTTGACAATGCTGCGAGGGTTTTATAACAACAGATATTTACAAATAAACAAAAAGAATATGGAAGCTAAAATTAACTATATAGGAAATGCAACACCATTGGATAAAGCAATTAAAAGGCTGTTGCAAAGAAGAATAAGCATTTTTACCCCTACGCGTCAAACCAGTTATATCCAGTCATTATGCTACGGAAACAAGGAAAGACTGCAACAGGTAGTGGATGCAATAGACAAAGCTATAAACGATTGGAGAGACAGTTTTTTTATACCTGAATGCAGGCGCATACATCCCAATATGAGCAGCACGGATATAGAGGAGTTGTGCATGGCGGACAAGCTGCACAATGATGAAGGCAAAATCGAACTGACCGCAGACTTCCTATGCGGGGAAATAGAAAAGTACGGCTTCATTAATGAACTGCACCGCACGGACATAGAGACGGCATGGAGTTTTAACGACTTGGAGTTTTTACGTTCACAATGGGAAGATACCGTATTGGAACAGATAAGGAGTCTTAGGGGTATTGCAAAAGAAATGCTGGGTACACACCCAGCCAAACCACAGGACGGGCAACAGAAGACCAACAGACCCCTAAAAAAGATGGAAGACTATCCGGATGTGTTTGGCATGGATATTTGTTGCCAGTTGACAGGTTATTCAAAGGACACCATTTATAAACTGACAGCCAAGAATGAGATACCCTGTTACCGTGCAGGAAACAATGGTAGGAAGCTAATGTTCAAACGCAAAGATATTATAGCGTGGATGTTGGATAGGAAACAGGAAATGAACAAGGAATTTATAGAACGTATGGACGGACAGCTTGTTGCACGGATGCGGAACTCTAAAAATTTACTTCTATAATATACCTCAAATTTGTACAACTTTTTATGTACATTTTTTATGTCATTTTTAATCATGTGTAATCGTTATAAAAACATAGTCTATGTATGACAAAATTAAATTAATACTATATGACCTGCCAACAGGGTACGACTGGCAAACAGTCCTGCAACGTACTGTTGTAAATGACTATTTTGCCAATGGTACAGGTGGTAAGGGGTATTGGCTTGGACGTAGGGTCATAGCCACAGAAACGTATGTATCGTTCGAGGGAAGTCTTCCTAAATGTCTGTGGGGACATAATCTAAAGACCTTGTCATTAAGGCAGGTCAAGTGGCTTATAATGAAGTTGAGCAAGGACTTGGGTGTACCTATGTATAAGGCAGTGGTGGAGTCTGCGGAGTTTGCACATAACTTTAGCATGACAGAGCCTCCTATTATGTATATGCAGAAGTTGGACGCCATGAAGAAATTTAGACCTAATGAGTGGAATGGTACTAAGTACATAGAGGACGAAGAGGTGCGTTGCAAGTTTTATGATAAGATACAGGAGGCAAAGAAGAAGCGTGAGTTGCCTAAATATGGAAGAGAGAACTTGCCGAGAAACTTATTGAGGTACGAGGTGACATTTAGCACCAAAGGACTGAATAGGTTGTTTGGTAGGGATATAGTAGCAGAGGAACTTTGGAGTAAACAGGTATTTTGGACGCTGGTTGCAGAGTGGTTTGGATATTATGAGGATATGGTGAAGCTACCGAATGACTGTTGGGATGTGGATTACCATATTTTTGAGAGCGCCAAAGACTTTGCCAAGTGGTGTATTTGTATAGCAAATGCCGACCAAAACCTGTCTTATTATGTGAAGCACGTACTTTTTAAACTTCGGGCAAATCCGCAGCCAGCCGACCGTGTCCTACATGGGCAAATACAAAAGAAAATCCAAGAAGCGTTGGAGTGGGGCAAAAAGCATTTGGCTCTCCCTAACCTGACCTTGGAACTAACAGGCAAAATAGAACAATATCTTGCTGGGCTGTTGGAGCAGTCGGCAGACGGTATGAGCGTCGCAGAGGAACGACGAATATTCAATACCGCCTGTTAGTCCTCTCTCTAATCAAGTAAGGCTTGGTAATCATCAGAGGGTGTAAACTCTACTTCCCTAAGTTTACTCTTCGGGTGATTATCAAGCCTTATCTTTTAATAGAGGGGTCTATTGGTCGTGTGCAGCCAAAAACTTATCAGATACAATAAAAGTATTCGGTGGGGTGTAATAATGGCTTAAACGCTCTAATACGAGGTTGTTTAATTCTATGTGATAAGGTGGTTATGCTCGGTCGATAGAGTCAATGCAGGTGCCTAAGTAAAGAGGATGTAGCACTCGCAAATTATCACTGTATGATGATAAACTTATGTAATGACAGGGTATTACGTCATAGAGGACTTGCAATGTAGGGGGCAAAAATGTCATGCAGTACCTAAAAATGAGTGTAATGTAATCAATAAGTAAAGTGTGTTTGTGGTTATAACTACGATGATGAGGTTGTTCAAGTGCGTTTGTAAAAGTTTAGACGCTCAAATAGATAAAAGTTTCATTGGAGTCTCCTCCTTAAAATCTTGTGAACTATCAATAAATGAGTAAATATGTTCCACGATACCCCTAAAAAAAGTATGTAGTATGCTGAATTTTAGTTATATTTGTACCGTCAAAAGGTTAATGGGTAATAGAATTTCCAGAACCGCTACCATTTTAACTGCCAGCCCCACGGGCATCTTAATAGGAAAAAGGGAAATTTAGGTGTGGCAGCCGAAGTCAGTCAAGCCAAAGTCTTCATCACTTCGGCTTTTCTTTTCCGTATTCATCAAATATTTGCTGACGCCTCTTAACTTCTTCGGGGCTGTTTGTCTTTTCGCTTTCATGTCTATTATTATCGTAGGAGGTCAAAATAAAATGCCTAACAGCTATTGTAATAGTAGGTGCTTTATCCACTCTACCGCTTCGCTATTTGCTTCAAACACAAATTCCTGCCCTTTGGCTGTCGATACAAAACAGTCATCTTTCCAAGCATTGGCATTGTAAGTAATGGGTATGTCCCTAAAGAAATCGGGTAAATCCCAAACGCTTTTACTACACCCCTGCTTAGTAAGCACTAATTTGTCAGCATAAGAAAGACATCCCGCTCCGGGCTGTTCGGGGCAGAGCGACAGTAAATCGGAGGCGATAAAAATTGCATTGGGTTGTTTCCACCGTTCTGTCTTGGCATGTGGATGTTCTGTCAACCAGTGAGGTACACTGTCCTGTGAACAGACAATATCCCCTACCTGTAAATATCCATAAATGACGTGCAAGTCGGATGTACCTTTCACATAGCTTAATTTTCCGTCTATAAACTCTGCTTGGCGGAAAGAGCCAAAAAACAGAAACAAGTCCCCAATACCAACTTTTTGTTTCTGTAGATGCCCCAAAGGAAAACCTGTTTGTCCGAATGTAAGTTTCCAACCGTCAAGCCTGTCTGCTGCTTCTTTCCTAATGTCCGGGTCTAAATGACAGGTATAATTTGCCTTTATTCGGCTGCTTGGTTTCAATTCCTGTATTAATTCGTAATATGATTTGCCGTTCCACGTCAAATCTGTATATTTTGTAGTATCCTCTTTTGAGGGTATTGGCAATGATAATAACGTCCCGTCCGGCAATATTGGACTGGGCATTCCGCCATATTGGGAGTCAAATCCCTTTCTACTTAGTATAACTTTCATTTTGCATCAGTTTATTTGCATTGATTGGTATGCAGTCTTACATAATTGACAAATGCGGAAGCGTCCTCGGTAATCATTCCGTAACGTGTCTGTACTTTAGGGACATTGGGACGCAGGTCAGAGGGTATTTCAAGGGGTGATAAACAACTGAAATAATAGAATTCTTCGCAAACAAGGACGTATTTGCCTTTCAAGTCCTTTGCTTTCTTGTCTGCTCCATGATGAATGTTGGGCATTTGTATAAATCCGTCCTCCACAGAAACATCGGGCTGGTAAATATTATCCCCATAGCGTTCCGCCACGTTTTTATCATCCGTATAAACAGCCCGTTTTTGCGGATATTGTTCCCAGTATTCTCCAAAGGTAAGTTTACGGGCTACTTTAGCCAGATATACAAGTTTCTCCCTTCCTTGTTCCGTAGGCGAATGTGCAATGTGTGCAGACGTCCACCCCGCAATCCATTCTCCAACTTTTGTGTTGAGCCTCATGTATGGTTTACACGTAGCCAGTGTCAATACTCCAAACAGTGGATTGGGGGCAAACCTGTTGTCATGGGCCATTTTGTAGCTGTAAAGTTTTTCCATTGCCAGTGGTTATTGAGGTTATTTAAGTCTTAATATCTATATTTACTTTTTATGGCACGAATATAAGATATTTAATCTTTGAATTCAACAGGTATGGCTTTTTTAAGCTATATTTGTGTCAGACATAGCTCAAACCCTACAAAATATCACAAAATGAAATGAATACAGGTATCATAGATAGAGATAGAGTAAAAGTTGCCGTATATAATCGAATCAAATTCGAACTTCCAACAGCTATTTGGGAAGCAATCGATACGGCTTTCGGTGATTACTGGAATGATGTTATAGGTTTTGGCAATTATGTAGATTTTGAAGAAACCGTAAATTACATAGATAATCAATTAAAAAAGAAGAAGATAATGTTTTCGTATGGTAAGTTGGAACATATTGTCAACATTATATATGACTATATTGAAATGACAGGTGGCTTTTTGGATGAAGACACACTTGCCATTCCACATGCACCGTTAACCGATGAATAATTATAAAAACTAAAATAATATGTTGAACAAGGCTTTAGACATTGCTTATAAGGCTCATTTAGGGCAGACAGACAAGGCTGGCGCTCCTTACATACTTCACCCTATGAGGGTGGCATTACACTGTCAAACAGAAGATGAAAAGATTGTGGCATTGTTGCACGATGTAGTGGAAGATACTCCTATAACATTGGAGGAGCTAAAAGCACAAGGTTTTAGTGATGACGTGTTGGCAGCTTTAAAATGCCTGACCAAAATAAAGGGCGAGGACTACCAAATATTTATCCAGCGTGTAGCGACTAATCCGCTTGCAGTAAAAGTTAAAATACAAGATTTAAAAGACAATATGGATTTATCCCGCTTAGGTGGTAAACCGCATTGGAAAATGGAAACCTATAAAGAGGCTTTAATTTATCTTGCACAATGCCTTGAAAAATCCGAATGTAAATAAATGCGACAACGACAATTTGCTTTTATTTGCACCAAGTTTCCCGAAAACTTTAATCGAAATTTATTCGCAGATAATAAAAAAGGAGTTAGGCAACAGCTTAACTCCTTTATATTTAGTATTTTGTAGTTCTATTTATTAATGCTCATTTCAATACCCCCAGACGCGTACTCTAACCGGGCTGAGCTACAGCCCGAATTGCGGATGCAAAGGTACTGCTTTATTCGGAATAACCAAATATTTTCCGCAATAATTTCTTAGTATTTTTAGTTTACGTTTAAACGCTGTTTGAACACGACAAAACTTATCCCATGGTTTCGCGGTAGAAATCAAGCAGTTCGTAGATTTCCTCTTGTGAAGCGGTCTGGTTGATACGAATGTCACCGATTCCTCCTAAAAGAGTGAAATTGATGACGCCACATGAGGCATTCTTTTTGTCGTGCTTCATGAAGTCGTACAGACATTCGTAGTCATCGCAGGTGAAATAAAGGCTGCCATAGTTTTCCTCGATGAACTGAATGGTGGCGCGCAACGCTTCTTTCGGGAAACCGCAGCGGATGTGTGACAGATAAAGTTCGCAGACCATACCCCAGGCTACAGCATATCCATGAAGCACCGGATGGTTAGTCTTTAGGGCGAAACTTTCAAAGGCATGTCCGATGGTATGTCCGAAATTCAACGCTTTCCGGATGCTTTGCTCATAAGGGTCTTTTTCTACAATGTCTTCCTTGACTTGCACGGACTGGCCGATAAGTTTCTGCAGCAATGCGTAGTCTATGTGAGCAAAGTCAAATGTAAGCAGTTCGCTCCAGTGTGACGGCTGACTGATTAAACCGTGCTTCAGCATTTCTCCGTAACCGGACAGCAGGTTTGGCATATCGAGGGTTTTCAGAAACTGGCTGTCAATCATTACCTGGTCGGCAGGATAGAAGGAACCGATTTCATTCTTGAGTCCGTTGAAGTTGATACCGGTTTTTCCGCCTACTGCAGCATCAATCATGGAAAGCAAGGTGGTGGGGATGTTGATACAAGCGATACCTCGTTTGAAGGTGGCTGCGGCAAATCCTCCCAAGTCGGTTACCATACCTCCTCCTAAGTTTATGAGCAGCGAGTGGCGGGTGGCTCCCCGGTTGCTGAGCTGGTTCCATACATAGGCCAGTGTCTCCAAGTTTTTATGCACATCTTCCGGACCAATGACAATTTGTTCTGCATCCTTCAGCAAGGCGATGTCTTGCAGCAGAGGGAGGCAAAGACGAAAAGTATGTTCGTCGGTCAGGATAAAAATCTTGTCGTATGAATGTGCAGATAACTTCTGGCTGAGTTCCGTATTGAAATTTTGGCAAATAATGACTTCTTGTTTACTCATAAGTGTATTTGTTTTGGTCGCAAATTTAGAAAAAAAGTTAGAAGAAGTCGGATGTTGGCTTACAATTAAGTATTTTTGTGCGAATAAAAAATAATCAAGTTATGAAAGGAATTTTTCCGGCTTCGTGCCGTTTGTTGGGGTATGTGTTGCTGTTATTGTCAGTATTTGTTCCGTTATTGATGTATATGTTCGGACAGGTGAATGACGCTAACTTATTGTATGTGAAACTAGGTATGAAGTTAGTCATCTGGATTTCATTGTTTATGGTTTTTCTGGCCAGAATGAAAGACGAAAATGAGGAAGCTTTTTCTATTCGGCGGAAAGCAATGGTGATTTCACTTTATTTGTGGGGAATTTATTATGTGGGTATGTTGCTGAATGCAGCTTATGGAGGAAATCTGCAGGAAGCAGATAATTCCGTAGGTATCGTGTATATGGTTATTAATGTGTTCTGTAAAGAGTTTTTGATGCAGAAGGTAAAGATTGAAAAGAACTTCAGACAAAAATAAGTTAAAAAATAAAGAGTAGGGGTAAACCTTTTTTGTCGATAATTGTCAAAGGTACAATTAATCAACAAGGAAGAGATAAAGGCAATGAAAAAAGTTTTATTGGGATTGCTGCTGATGGTGGGGGTAACCATTTCTGCTTTTGCACAAAGCAGCGGCAGCCGTGGAACCGTAACAGGAACGGTTCTTGATGAGGGGGATAAATCGCCTGTCATTCAGGCTACAGTACAGCTCCTTTCTGTGAAGGATAGTTCAATGGTAGTGGGAAATGTGACTAATTTAGACGGACATTTCTCTTTATCAGTGCGTCCGGGAAAGTATCTGCTGAAAGTTTCGTATATTGGATATACTCCATTTTTCAAGCAGGTTGCATTGACTCGCAACAATCCACGTTTGAATGTAGGTAAAGTTGAATTGGCTTCGGATGCCATTATGCTGGCAGAAGCTGTAGTGGTAGCTGAAGCTCCGGAGGTGACGGCGGTGGCCGATACGCTGGTGTACAACAGTTCTGCCTATCGTGTGCCTGAAGGTTCGGCTTTGGAGGAACTGGTGAAGAAGCTTCCGGGGGCTGAAGTGGATGAAAACGGAAAAATCACGATAAACGGGAAGGAAATCAAGAAAATCATGATTGATGGAAAAGAATTCTTTGCCGATGATCCGAATATTGCCATGAAAAATCTTCCGGTAAATATTATCGATAAGGTACGTGCGTATGATAAACAATCGGACTTGGCCCGTGTGACAGGTATTGATGACGGCGAAGAAGAAACCGTGCTCGACCTGAGTGTGAAGCCGGGCATGAATAAAGGATGGTTTGGTAATGCGGACGTAGCAGCCGGAACGGAAGACCGTTACAGTGGCAAATTAATGCTGAACCGTTTTGTCGGAGAAAATCAGTTTACGGTGATTGGGGCAATGAACAATGTGAATGATAATGGCTATCCGGGAGGAGGTGGCGGCTTCCGTGGAGGAGGCCAGAATGGTCTGACCAGTATCAAAATGGGTGGTTTTAACTTTAGCACACAGAGTGAAAAACTGGAAACTGGTGGTAGTGTGAATTACAACTACAAGGATGCAGATATTATCAGCAAACAGGCTTCAGAAACATTTGTTTCTTCAGAAACCAGCTCTTTCAAGAATGCTTGGAATGCTAACCGCAATAAGACTACCTCGCTTACGGCCGATTTTCGTATAGAATGGAAGCCGGATACTATGACAACGGTGATTTTCCGTCCGCGTCTGACATACGGAAAGAATGATAATTGGAGTGCAACAAATTCTTTTACCTTCAGTCAGGATCCGGGGTATACGACCGATGAGATTTTGAATGCAGCTGACAATCTTTCGTCATTGATTCCGGAAGAAAATATTGTTAATACAATTGCTCGTAACAGTTTGCAGAAAGGTGATAATTTTAATGTAGGAGGTTCGGCAATGATTAACCGTCGTTTGGGAAAGCCTGGACGTAATATTACTTTCCGTGGCTCCTATAATTATACGAACAGTTCGAGTGAACAGTTCTCGGTATCTGAAACTGACTATTACCAGAAAACAGAGGAGGAGCGGCTGGAAATTTTGAACCGTTATATCTCTACGCCTACTTTGAACTATAATTATGGTGCACGCTTTACTTATAGCGAACCGATATTTAAGGGTGGCTTCTTGCAGTTCAGTTATTATTTCCAGTACAAGCGTTCAAAGAGTGACAATTCCACCTACACAATGCCGAATGACTGGGAGATAGCGCAAGGTTATGGAGGAGATAATGTGGGAGTGCTGGATGAAAAGAACAGCAAGAGTGCACAGTACACATATTACAATCATCAGGCCGATGTTTCTTTCCGCTGGATTCGTGAAAAGATGAGCTTGAATGCCGGGCTTTCTTTCCAGCCGCAGAAATCGAAGTTGTCTTATAAGAAAGATCAATTGGATACGGTGGCCATACGAAATGTATTCAACTTTACTCCGACATTTGATTTCCGTTATAAGTTCTCGAAAACGAGCCAGTTGAGAATTAATTATCGCGGAAGAAGCTCTCAGCCGAGTATGACGGATTTGCTGCCTATTGAGGATACGACCGACCCGTTGAACATTCGTCGGGGAAATCCGGGATTGAAGCCGGCATTTACCAACTCGTTCATGGCTTTTTATAATACATTTGATACTGAGAAACAGCGGGGTATCATGACGCACTTCCGTTTTGAAAATGTATTGAACAGCATTAGTAATCGTAGTACATACGATCCGCAAACCGGTGGAACTGTAACTATGCCGGAGAATATCAATGGTAACTGGAACTTGTTTGGTATCTTGGGATCTAATACGGCTTTGCGTAATAAGAAGTATACCATCAATACCTTTACGATGGCTCGTTATAATAACATTGTAAGTTATATGAGCGATGCACAGGCTGAGAGCGCATCGGATAAGAATAAAACACGTCAGTTGTCTTTGAGCGAACGCTTGAGAGGTACGTATCGTAATGACTGGTGGGAATTCTCTTTGAACGGTTCATTGGCTTATACGCATTCGCGTAATAGTTTCAAGGAAGAGAACAATATGGATACCTACCAGTTCTCGTACGGAGCAAGTACCAATGTTCGTTTGCCCTGGAATATGTCAATTGCTACAGACATCTCTCAGAACTCACGTCGTGGATATGCGGATGCAAGCATGAATCGTGATGAGTTAATCTGGAATGCACAGCTCTCGCAAGACTTTCTGAAAGGAAATGCAGCTACGGTCAGCATTCAGTTCTATGATATTTTGCGTAATCAGAGCAATATCAGCCGTGTAATCAGTGCGGCTATGCGAAGTGATACGGAATACAATGCGATTTACAGCTATTGCATGGTACACTTTATTTACCGTCTGAATCTGTTTGGTGGAAAGGGTGCCGGCCCGAGAATGGGTGGACCGGGAAGAGGCCCAGGATTTGGTCCTGGCCCGGGACATGGACCTCGCAGATTCTAAGGTTGAACATATATACCGCAAAAGTCAATTTCACTTTTGCGGTATTTTTTTTGCCTTTTTCCAAATTACTCGTAATTTTGTTGAAAACCAAGTCGTAAGATGGACATAGCAGTCTGGAATAGTATCTTTTTGGCCGTAATCTATTTCCTTTATTTTGCGGTAATACTGACAACTATCTTTGTCGTGATTCTTGACAATCGTAGTCCGGTAAAGACTATGGCATGGATTCTGGTTCTTTTTTTTCTTCCTGTAGCCGGATGGATTCTGTACTTGTTTTTCGGACGCAGTACGCGTAAGGAGCGCCTTATCAGCCGGAAAGGCTATGCTCGTTTGAGCAAGCGCCCTATGGCGGCCTATCAGGAACAACCATCCGTAATGGCAGAACATGGCAAACAGCGTTTGATGGATTTCTTTTCACGCGTAAATAATGCGCTGCCTTTCTCCGGAAACAGAGTTACAGTTTATACGGATGCTGTTTCCATGTTGTCGGAATTGTTGAAAGATATTTACAGAGCTCGTCATCACATCCATCTGGAGTTTTATATTTTTGAGGATGATGCAGTAGGTCGGTTGGTTAGGGACGCCTTGATTGACCGGGCTCGTGACGGGGTGAAGATACGGGTACTGTATGACGATGTGGGATGCTGGAAAGTGCCTCTTGATTTTTATGAACAAATGCTTTGTGAAGGCATAGAAGTTCTTTCGTTCCTGAAAGTCCGTTTCCCAAGATTTACCAGTAAAGTGAATTATCGCAATCATCGGAAGATTGTGGTCATAGATGGTTGTGTGGGTTTTATTGGTGGAATGAATTTAGCTGAACGCTATGTGAAAGGACTAGGAAAAGGGAATTGGAGAGATACGCATGTCAGGCTGGAAGGTAAGGTCGTATATGGATTGCAGACTGCATTCCTTACTGACTGGTATGCTATTGACCGTACTTTGCTTACTTCAGCAGAATATTTTCCTCCGATTTCGGTGAAGGGAGGTGTGCTGGGACAAATTGTGACTTCCGATCCGGTAGGTGAATGGAGAGATATTATGCAAGGATTGATGATGGCTATCTGTTCTGCCCGGAGGTATTTTTATGTGCAGACTCCTTATTTTTTACCGAACGAGGAAGTGATGACCGCTTTGCAGACTGCTGCATTGGCAGGGGTTGATGTGCGACTTATGCTTCCTAAAAGAGGGGATACCTGGCTTATTCATAAAGGTTCGCTATCTTATCTTTCGGAGATGATGAAGGCAGGGGTGAAAATTTACCTCTACAAAAAAGGATTCCTGCATTCTAAGTTGATGGTGTGTGATGACGAATTGTCTACGGTGGGCTCTACGAATATGGATTTTCGAAGTTTTGAGCATAACTTCGAGGCCAATGCCTTTTTTTATGACAAGGAAACGGCCATGACTTTAAAAGAAATATTCCTGGCCGATCAGAAGGATTGTTTTCTGTTGTCAGCCAGGATTTGGGAAAAACGTTCTTGGAAAAATAAGATTACTGAATCTGTTGTGCGTCTTCTTGCTCCTTTACTCTGAAGAAGGAAAAATTGACGCTTCCGTAGTGACGGTGTTCGAAGAAGCAGGGATGATTCTCAAAGTTGAGGTCTTTTCCATGCTCCAGAACGAAAATACCTTCCGGCTTGAGCAGGTTGTACTGAAATATCAGGTCGGGTATACTTGCCAACTCTTTTAGGGCATACGGAGGGTCAGCAAAGATAAAATCGAATTGTAGTCCGCATTTTTCGATGTATTTAAAAACATCGGCTCTTAAAGGGATGCACTTGTCTGTTTTGACTTCACGCATGACTTTGCTGATGAATGCATGGTGCTGTGGGTCTTTCTCTACAGAAATAACCTGATCGCATCCTCGTGACACAAGTTCTATACTGATGCTGCCTGTTCCGGCAAACAAATCGAGTGCTGTTATTCCATCTTCAAAGTCAATGTAGTTGTTGAGCACATTGAACAGATTTTCTTTGGCAAAGTCAGTCGTAGGACGTGCCTTGAATGTGTGGGGGACGTCGAAACGTCTCCGTTTGTATATTCCGCTTATTACTCGCATGAGATTAAAGATAGCATGTCAAATGAAATTTCTTTGATGCGGCTCATTGCTGAGTCGTTGAATTCCATCTGAGGGTTAATGATGAATAGTTTTCGTATGTATTTTTTTAGTCGCAATGGCAATTCTTCCCATTGTGGAACCCGATTGTTCCCGCAAATGTATAACTGGTCATCTTCTTGATTGTAGCCAGCCTGCTGCCAGATGTTCAACAGATAATAGCATGAATCATTCAGGCCGGAAATGGGGTAAGTGTTCAGTAGCAGTAGTTTTTCTTTTTCGAAAGCTATCACTTCTACACTTTCGGGATGGAAGATGGCAAATAATTTACGGCAGTCACTCGGTTTGACCTTATGTGCGAGGTACTCGGTAATTGGACTTACGGATGCAAACAAACGGGCATTGGGGAAATGTTCTGTCAGAAACAGATGGGTGAGCTTGTCCAGTCCAAAAAGAATGACAAGGTTGCTCTTTCCTAAAATATTACAAAGTACGACTTCGTTATTTTGTGGGGGCAGGTTCTGATAGAACAGAAGGTCGGTCTGTTCGTCTTCATACAATTCCAACGGGAGTGTAGTGTAACGTGAAGTATGAATAAGGATATTAACCTGCTTGAAACGATGTTTCAGTTCTTCTGTTTCTGTCAAATAGGCTTTTACATTGGCAGCCATTGAGCGCTGTGTATTGACTGGCGAAGAACTGAAATATACTTCCTCCGATTGCTGAGGGTGATAGATAGAAAAAGAAAATCCATCCGTACTCAGACGGATGGATAATATATACTGTTCTGATTTATTAAAATCAATAGGTTGGGCCATAGGATTATTCCCAGTTTCCTGCATTGTTGTTCGGCTGTTCGATGTCACCAACTCTCAAACCGCAATATTTACCCAATTTTGACTGCATGTCTTTCAAGTTGATCAATTCCTGGCTGTTCAAGTCACCCAAGTATACATCGTATGCAACCTGTGCCTGGAATAAGTTCAGAGGAGCACCAGATTTTGTAGTATCCTGACGGATAGCCATTTCAAATTTAGCTCCGTTTCCGTAAGGAACGTATGCCAAAGAGTCCGGATTGAATCCTTTTGCAAAGATAGTATCCATTACAGCTACCCACATTGTATCACGACGGAAGTTCTGTAAGCCTTCTTTTTCAACTTCGCTCCAGTTTCCAGTTTTCTTAGCCTTGTTAATCAAGTCCATAGCCTTCTTTTCTGTCATACCGTTGTTCAACTGATCATCTGTCAATGAACCCACTTTCATGATGAAAGGAAGTTTAGCAGTCTTTACGAAAGTAATCAAACTGTCGAAGTTTGCTGTATAAGCACCGTTATGAACGGTACGATATTCCTGCTGAGCCTTACGGATGTCAATCAGGCGAGCGATAATTGCTTTTTCTCTGGTTTTTTTCGCATTGTCAAAGTTGATAGGGCCCATAATACTGCCATAGCATATATATACCAAGCAGATAACGCAGGCGGCTAACACAAGATTAAGAACTGTTTTCATGATAATATTGTTTTTTTAGTTTATATTCGTAGCGCAAAAATAAGTAAATTAGTTGAACCACGTCAATCTTACGTAAACTTTTTATACTGGCATTATGTTAAATAATGATTTATCGCAACAAATTAAGCGAAATTTTCCTTATAAACCAACAGAAGAGCAGGAAAATGCGGTGAAAAGTTTTGCCGAATTCCTGTTTTCGCCTTCCGCTGACAGTGTGTTTCTGATGAAAGGTTATGCCGGCACGGGTAAGACTACATTGACATCTGCATTGGTTCGTACGCTTGATTCATTGCAACGGAAAGTGATTTTGTTGGCTCCCACAGGAAGGGCAGCCAAAGTCTTTTCCGGATATGCGGAACATCCGGCTTATACGATTCATAAGAAGATATATCGCCAGAAAGTCTTTTCGAATGAGACAGATAATTTTGTGGCTAATCAGAATTTGCACCGAAATACGCTGTTCATTGTGGATGAGGCTTCCATGATTGCGAATGAAGGACTTTCAGGCGGCCATTTTGGTAGCGGACGTTTATTGGATGATCTCGTGCAATATGTATACAATGGATTGGGTTGCCGGTTGATGTTGATTGGAGATACAGCACAGCTTCCGCCGATAGGGGAAGAGGAGAGTCCGGCACTGTCTGTAGCGGCATTGCAGGGCTATGGACTGGAGGTGACAGAGTGTGTGCTTACAAAAGTGGTACGACAAACCGAAGGTTCCGGCATCTTGTCGAATGCTACTGCCTTGCGTGAAAGGATTGTAAACGAGGATTTCTTTGAATATCCTAAAATCTGTTGTAAGAACTATCCTGATGTACGTATCCTTCCTGGAAGTGAACTGATTGAAGCCATAGACGAATGTTATGGTCATGTGGGGTTGGATGAAACGATTGTTATCTGTCGCTCCAATAAACGTGCTTCTCTATATAATAAAGGTATAAGAAATACGGTACTGTACAGGGAAGATGAACTGAACACGGGAGATATGCTGATGGTGGCCAAGAATAATTATTTCTGGGGAGCAGACTGCAAGGAACTTGATTTCATTGCAAATGGAGATGTGGCAGTGGTACGTAGGGTACGGCGTATTCGGGAAATGTATGGTTTTCGCTTCGCAGATGTAGTGCTTGCTTTTCCTGATTATGACGGGATTGAATTGGAAGTAAAGATTTTATTGGATACTCTTCATTCGGAACTTCCTTCGTTGTCGAAAGAAGAAAATGACCGTCTGTTCTATGCTGTGTTAGAAGATTATGCTGACTTACCGACCAAGCGGGAACGAATGAAAAAAATGAAGGAAGACCCTTATTACAATGCGTTGCAGATAAAATATGCGTATGCTGTTACATGTCATAAAGCGCAAGGTGGTCAGTGGAAAAGAGTTTTTCTTGATCAAGGCTACATGACGGAAGATATGCTTTCGCCCGATTATTTCCGCTGGTTGTATACCGCATTTACCCGTGCTACAGAATTATTGTATTTGGTAAACTGGCCAGAAGAACAGACGGAAAAATAATTTATAAAGCATACGCCGTTCATTTTATATGAATATAAAAGAAAGGCTGTCCCTCTAGTTGTAGAAGAACAGCCTTTCGACATGTGATTTTAAGTAGTAGGTTATTTGATGACGTTTAATTCTTTTCCTACTTTGATGAAAGCCTGGATTGCTTTGTCCAGATGGCATTGTTCATGACCGGCAGAAAGCTGTACGCGGATACGCGCCTGGCCTTTCGGCACTACTGGATAGTAGAATCCGGTTACATAAATGCCTTCCTCCTGCATGCGGGCAGCAAAATCCTGTGACAGTTTGGCATCATACAACATGACAGCGCAGATAGCACTCTGTGTAGGTTTGATATCGAATCCGGCAGCAATCATCTTGTCGCGGAAATAGTTGACATTGCTCATCAGTTTGTCATGCAAGGCATTGCTTTCTTTGAGCATGCGGAACATTTCCAAACTTGCTCCTACGATAGCGGGTGCTACAGAGTTAGAGAACAAGTAAGGACGAGAGCGCTGGCGCAGCATATCGATAATTTCTTTCTTACCAGTGGTAAATCCACCCATGGCTCCACCAAAAGCTTTTCCTAATGTACCTGTAAAGATGTCAATCTTATCGTATACACCAAATTGTTCAGCCACTCCGTGTCCTGTAGGACCTACTACTCCAGCAGAGTGTGATTCGTCTACCATTACGAGTGCATTGTATTTTTCTGCCAGTTCGCAGATTTTGTCCATTGGAGCCACATTCCCATCCATAGAGAATACGCCATCAGTGGCAATGATACGATGACGCTGTGCTTGTGCTTCCTGAAGACAACGTTCCAAATCTGCCATATCTGCATTGGCGTAGCGATAACGTTTAGCTTTACACAAACGTACACCGTCAATAATGGATGCATGGTTCAAGGCATCTGAAATAATGGCATCTTCTTCTGTGAAGAGAGGTTCAAACAAACCACCATTTGCATCAAAGCATGCAGCATACAAGATAGTGTCTTCTGTATGGAAATAATCAGAAATGGCAACTTCCAGTTGTTTGTGAAGGTCTTGTGTTCCACAAATGAAGCGTACGGACGACATACCATAACCATGAGTGTCCATGGCTTTTTGGGCTGCCTCAATCAGGCGTGTGTTGTCCGACAATCCTAAATAGTTGTTGGCACAGAAATTAAGCACTTCCTCTCCTGCGTTGACTTTGATGTCTGCACGCTGTGGAGTGGTTATTACACGTTCTTTCTTATATAAGCCGGCTGCTTCTATGTCGGCAAGTTCCTTTTTAAGGAAATCTCTAAAGTTTGTATACATATATTAATATTAAGGTTTTGCTTATGCAAAGATGCAATTTTTTTATTTAGGAAAAAAGAGCTCGCATATTTTTATTTCATTTATAAGAACTTTTGTATATTTGCTCCGAATTTAAAAATCTAGCTCGTTAATGAAAAACATTTTAATAATTGGAGCTACTGGACAGATTGGTTCGGAGCTCACGATGCTTTTGAGAAGAAATTATTCAGGTAATGTAGTGGCTGGTTATATTCCTGGTGCTGAGCCTAAAGGAGAATTGAAAGAATCTGGTCCTTCAGCTATTGTTGATATTACGAATCCGCAACAAATTGCTGATGCGGTAAGTCAATATCAAGTAGATACAATTTATAATTTGGCTGCATTGCTTTCGGCTGTAGCAGAAAACAAGCCTCAACTAGCTTGGAAAATTGGGCTTGGGGGATTGTTTAATACACTTGAAGTAGCGCGTGAAAAACATTGTGCTGTATTTACTCCGAGTTCTATTGGTTCGTTTGGACCTGGTACTCCTAAGGATAAGACTCCTCAGGATACAGTACAGCGTCCTAAAACAATGTATGGTGTCACTAAGGTTTCTGGAGAATTGTTGAGTGACTATTATTTCACTCGTTTTGGTGTGGATACCCGTTCTGTTCGTTTCCCGGGATTGATTTCGTATGTGACTCCTCCGGGTGGTGGTACTACAGACTATGCTGTTGATATTTATTATTCTGCTGCTAAAGGTGAAAAATTTGTCTGCCCGATTGCTGAGGGTACTTATATGGATATGATGTATATGCCGGATGCCTTGCGTGCAGCGGTAGAAATTATGGAAGCAGATCCGTCTAAGTTGGTTCATCGTAATTCATTCAACATCGCTTCTATGAGTTTTGAACCAAATACAATCTATCAGAATATCCGTAAATATCTTCCGGAATTTGAAATGCAGTATCAGGTAGATCCATTGCGTCAGGCTATTGCAGAGTCTTGGCCAAATTCATTGGATGATACATGTGCCCGTGAGGAATGGGGTTGGAAACCGGAATATGATTTGGATGCCATGACTCAAGACATGCTTGCGAAACTGAAAGAACGTTTTGGACGTTAATTGTTAACAGATTTGATGCTATATAATTGAAATCCCCTCACTCTCCCTGATTATAGAAAAGAGTGAGGGGGGGGGTTGTATAAGAATTTCTTTTGTTAGAATATACTTTGGAAAAATGCCTTGATGGCTTCTGGCTTTATGTAATGAAGTGTATGCTCTTTTACTTTTATAGAATCCATCAGGCAATGTAGCCCTTTATAGCCGTCAGCAGATTCTTTCAGAACTTTTTCTGTATAGAAGTTTTCGGCTTTCTTGTTTTTCGGGCTTTCCGGTAGATTTTTAAACTGCCCGATGTAGATGTTTTCTTCGAAAGCATTTCGGGTAGAAGATGTAAAATCAAAACGGCTGGGTTCTGCTGCATAATAGATATTTTGACGGAAACAAGTATTGTCTGCATATCCATCCCAAGAGTCAGAGGTGATCATCGTACGGTCTATTATATCAGAAGGTTTAAGGTTAGCGTGGATGATATTACGTTCGACTAATGTTTGCTTTACGGGACCAGCAATGTGGATACTGGGAGAAAACATACCTTGACGTGTTTCTTTCGGGCGTATACCGTCTCCTATACTGATATTATATCGAACAATGCTTCCGATGTTTCCGCAGCTATAATCTCCTGCATTTCCACTGTTGCATATAAGTACCATTCCTCCGTAATTGTCGTGACTGTAATTGTATTGTATAAGGGTGTTCTGGCAATTGTAGTCGGAATCGAATCCTTGTGCATCCCAGGGCGCTTTATGTCCCCATACTTCATTATATTGTATGATGGTATTGTCACAGCTCCAAGGCCAGATGCCTGCTGCTGCCTCTGTCATCGGAAGAATGTCGGGTGAATCGCACATGAGATTATATTCAATCAGTGTACTGTCACAACCTATGGGGACAATGCCGTCGCCGGGAACTTTTTCAATTAAATTGTTCCGTACAATGGTATGTTTATTCGGATACCAGTTTTTACGATCGTAATAACCACTCCAAATCATGGCATTGCGTTCACATTTTAAAATGTGGCAGTTTTCTATAGTCAGACTGTCAAAGCGTGAGCGAATACTGTCTCCTCCGTTTACAATCAGAATACCACTTCCTCCTCCCTCTTCTTTGACAAGAGAACCATTGACATCACGTATGGTAAGGTTGTTTATTCTGATGTTATGAGAAATGCCATAATCTGTACATTCTACTTTTAATCCAGTACGTCCGGCCTTTCGTTCTTTACCTGTATTACTGATTTCAAGGTTTTGAATTGTGAAGTAATCGGAGTTGAAAATACGTACGGCATACATGGAGGTATCATTCCCTGCAATACATGGTTTTTGATTGCCCTCACCGTATGCATCGATAATGATGGGGTGAGTGTAGCTACCTTTGCCTGTGACTTCCAATATTCCGGAAAATGTTTCCCCTTTTTTGAATAGAATTTTATCACCGGGCTGTAGGGAGATTTGTTTCAAGGCTTCTATACTTTGCCAGGCAGAACGAGGTGAGGTTCCGTTGTTTTGGTCACTTCCTGAAGTCGCATCCAGGTAATAGACGTGTGATGAGTTGCATGCATAAAAAACAGATGAAAGTAAGCAGAATGCAAGCTGTGTCCATGTAGATGTTTTCATAATATATAAATTGTATTTCATTGTAAAGGTAGTGATATTGTTGAATATAAAAGCGATTTTCTATTTTTGTTGATGGTTTCATTCTATTTTTTGACAGAATTGTTTTATACAGAGTAGCCGTTTTGTCTTATTTTTGTATATGGTATCTTAAAACTTAATATCAATGAAAAAACTATGGATGGCGCTTGCCTTATGGGGAGCTTTAGCAGCGCAGCTGCATGCACAATGGAAGCCGGTTGAGGGACGGATTAGCACACAATGGTCTGAACAGGTAAATCCGGATAATGTATTACTAGAATATCCACGACCTATTATGGAAAGAACAGAATGGAAAAATCTGAATGGCCTTTGGGATTATGCAATTATAGAAAAAGGAAAACATTCCCCTTCTGTTTTTGATGGGAAAATTCTGGTACCTTTTGCTGTAGAGTCTTCTTTATCAGGAGTTGCCAAAACGGTAGGTGTAGAGAAAGAGTTGGTCTATCGTCGTTCGTTTGACGTTCCTTCTTCTTGGAAAGGGAAAAAAGTACTTCTGCATTTCGGAGCAGTCGACTGGAAAACTGATGTATGGGTAAATGATGTAAAGGTAGGCAGTCATACCGGAGGATTTACTCCTTTCTCTTTTGATATAACGGAAGCTTTGCAGGGGAAAAACAATACTCTGCTGGTAAAGGTGTGGGACCCGACAGATAAGGGGTACCAGCCAAGAGGAAAGCAGGTATCGTGTCCTGAAGGTATATGGTATACTCCGGTGACCGGAATATGGCAGACCGTCTGGCTGGAGCCTGTCAGTAAATCGTATATTCAGGATTTACGCATTACTCCGGACATTGATAATTCCTTGCTTTCTTTGAAAGCCTTGGTAAAAGATGCTACTTCAAAAGATTTGGTAGAGGTAAAAGTCTTTGATGGTCAGCAGTTGGTAGCGCAAGGAAAAAGTATTAATGGAGAATGTGTACAGGTTGCAATGCCGGAGAATACTAAATTATGGTCTCCAGAATTTCCTTTCCTTTATACGTTGAAGGTTTCTTTAAAGCAGAACGGAAAACTGGTGGATGAAGTGTCCAGTTATGCAGCAATGCGAAAATATTCTTCCAAACGTGATGCGAATGGTATTGTACGTCTGGAGTTGAATAATAAATCGTTGTTCCAGTTTGGTCCTCTGGATCAGGGTTGGTGGCCGGATGGGTTATATACGGCTCCTACGGATGAGGCTTTGCTATACGATATACAGAAGACAAAAGATTTTGGATTTAATATGATTCGCAAACATATTAAAGTAGAGCCTGCACGCTGGTATACGTATTGTGACAAGTTAGGTATTATTGTATGGCAGGATATGCCCAGCGGTGACCGTAACCCGGAATGGCAGAACCGGAAATATTTTGAGGGCACTGAAATGAAGCGAAGTGCGGAATCGGAAGCTTGTTACCGGAAGGAATGGAAGGAAATCATGGATGCATTGTACTCTTATCCTTGCATTGGCACATGGATTCCATTTAATGAAGCTTGGGGACAGTTTAAAACTCCGGAAATAGTGGAGTGGACCAAACAATATGACCCGACCCGTCTGGTCAATCCTGCCAGTGGAGGTAACCATTACACTTGTGGGGATATGCTGGATTTGCATAACTATCCTGCTCCGGAATTGTATCTGTATGATGCACAGAGAGCGACAGTATTGGGTGAATATGGAGGTATTGGCTGGGTAGTACAGGGACATATCTGGGAACCGGACCGCAACTGGGGATATATTCAGTTCAA
Source organism: Phocaeicola sp. ICN-14070 (assembly GCF_037892625.1). Taxonomy (NCBI): domain Bacteria; kingdom Pseudomonadati; phylum Bacteroidota; class Bacteroidia; order Bacteroidales; family Bacteroidaceae; genus Phocaeicola; species Phocaeicola sp. ICN-14070. The sequence goes on from NZ_JBBKBF010000061.1 coordinate 22,969, forward strand.
TTCTTCTAAGGAAGTGACAGATGAATACGTGAAATATGCGGAAAAACTTTATGATTTAATACCTCGTGGTTTTTCTGCAGCAGTATATACGCAGACAACGGACGTAGAAGTGGAAGTAAACGGTTTGATGACATACGACCGCAAAGTAATTAAACTGGATGAAAAGCGGGTTCGTGAGATTAACCGTAAACTATGTGAATCTTTAAACAAATAAGGTAAAAAGATAATATGATGCAGAGGGGAGAGATTTTAATATATTCTCTGGCCCTCTGTTTTTATGAAAAATAGACCTTTGTGCCATGATAAAAAAACATTCTATATTATTAATTCTATTGTTATTAAGCTTTGGTTTTCCGGAGATAATAATATCTTCTTCTGCGTCTTATTATTTTCGGACATTGGGAATTAATGATGGTCTTTCTCAAAGTACTGTAAATGCAATATTGCAGGATCGGAAAGGTTTTATGTGGATAGGAACAAAAGATGGATTAAATCAGTACGATGGACAAGTCTTTAGGACTTTTCAGAAAGAAAATTCCTCATTAGGTAATAATTTTATAACAGCTTTATATGAAGATTGTGATGGAGATATTTGGGTAGGAACAGATGCGGGGGTGTATATTTATAATCCAGTTCAGGAGGCTTTTCAACTATTGGAAACAGAAATTACATCTTTAGGTGAAAAAATTATGCGTTCTGTGACATGGATTACGTCTGATTTACAAAATAATATCTGGATTTCAGTAGATGGTCAAGGACTTTTCTGTTATGATAAACAGAAGAAAAGTTTGATAAAATCGGTTTCATGTGGAGAAGCCAATCTTGCTAATGTCACTCATTTTTGGTTTAATGCAGGAGAATTGTGGATTGCTCGTTATGAAGATAATTTGTATTTTTCAAAAGATAATTCTTCTTTTAACGTTTTTAGGGATGCAAATGGAAAGGAAATTTTTAAAGGGCTTGTAATAAATACTTGTGTAGAAGGGCTACATAATTGTTTGTATGTGGGTACCTCAAAAGGACTAATAGAAGTCAATTTAACTTCTCGTAAAGTAAGAAAATTGTTGGATGAATATGTGCGTGATATTTGTTTTCGTTCAGATTCGGATTTGTGGATTGGAACAGAACAAGGACTTTATATTTATAATGTAGAAACAGATGAATATGAACATTTGACTACGCCGGATATAGACGAACGTTATGCTCTTTCTGATAACGCTATATATAGCGTATATAAAGATCGTGAAGGAGGTATGTGGGTTGGTTCTTATTTTGGCGGACTAAACTATTATCCATATCAGTATACTTACTTTGAAAAATATTATCCTCGTGGAGATCTTAGGCAGATGGGGCGACGTGTTAGAGAATTTTGCGCTGGAAATGATGGTACATTATGGCTTGGTACAGAAGACAAAGGGTTGTTTAATTTTAATCCTAAGAGTGAAAAAATAATACCTTTTCATCATGTGGAGTTAGGACATAATATTCATGGTTTGTGCTTAGATGGAAATGGTTTGTGGGTTGGCACTTTCTCTGGCGGATTGAACTATATAGATTTACGTAC